>JAQNCM010000286.1 GCA_029237615.1 Mucilaginibacter sp. | reverse complement strand
GAAAGGCCAGTTCTTTGTTAGCGATGATCAACTCTGCCGCCCTGCTTTCCTTTTCTTCATTTTGAAAAGCCAGTTCTTTGTTAGCGATGATCAACTCTGCCGCCCTGCTTTCCTTTTCTTCATTTTGAAAAGCCAGTTCTTTGTTGGCAATAATTAACTCTGCTGCCCTGCTTTCCTTTTCTTCATTTTGAAAAGCCAGTTCTTTATTGGCTATGATGAGCTCTGCGGCTCGGCTTTCCTTTTCTTCGTTTTGAAAGGCCAGTTCTTTGTTAGCGATGATCAACTCTGCCGCCCTGCTTTCCTTTTCTTCATTTTGAAAAGCCAGTTCTTTGTTGGCGATAATTAACTCTGCTGCCCTGTTCTCTTTTTCTTCATTTTGAAAGGCCAGTTCTTTATTGGCTATGATGAGCTCTGCGGCCCTGTTCTCTTTTTCTTCGTTTTGAAAAACAAGTTCTTTGTTGGCAATGATGAGCTCTGCGGCCCTGTTCTCTTTTTCTTCGTTTTGAAAAACAAGTTCTTTGTTGGCAATGATGAGTTCTGCAGCCCTGTTCTCTTTTTCTTCGTTTTGATAATCAAGCTCCTTATTAGCAATGATTAACTCCGCCGCACGGTTCTCTTTTTCCTCGTTCTGATAGTCAAGTTCTTTGTTTGCAATAATTAATTCGGCGGCACGGTTCTGTTTTTCCCGGTGTTGATAAGCAAGCTCTTTATTAGCTATAATTAATTCATCTGAATCATTTTTTTTCATATCCTTACCTTGCAAATGATGTGTTTAAATTAGTAGGGCAAGAAGAATAGTAAATAGCAGATTACTATTTTAATCGACAGGCACTTTCCTTTAGAAGTTTATAAAGCTAACAAAATATTGCGGTATGCCTAATATTTTTTAAGCAGCTTAAGCTTAAGATTTTTCACAATCTCCGTGTATATTATTAACTATCAACATTAATGATCAGCAGCTGAGGGCAACTTATGGCTAATTATATTATTCGACACTCCTGCTCTTAGCGGGTGTAACATCGTCTCAATAGCCTGCAAAGCTACTGCTATATAACACAAAGACCACCCCAGGGTGGTCTGGTAGCAGAAGATCAGAAAAGCTGAGGATCAATTACCGGGGCCTTATTCGCTCCTTAAACTTTTCACCGGGTTCGTCAGCGCAGCTTTAATTAATTGAAAGCTCACGGTAGCCAATGCAATCACAATTGCCATTAACGCGGAGAGCGCAAAAATATCCCACCTGATACTGATACGGTACGTATAATCCTGCAGCCATTTGTTCATCACATACCAGGCAATAGGGGAGGCTATTAAAAAACCAAAAATGATTAAGGCTACAAATTCTTTCGAAAATAAATAAACGATGCCCGACACAGAAGCTCCCAAAACCTTTCGGATGCCCACCTCTTTAATACGCTGTACTGCCATAAACGAAGCCAATCCGTATAAACCCAAACAGCTTAATAATATAGCCACTGCGGCAAACCAGGTGTAAATGTTGGCAAGCTGATTCTCCTGTTTATACAGCCTTGCAATACGATCGTCCAAAAATTGGTATTCAAAAGCATAGCCCGGAAATACTTCGCCCCATATTTTTTCAATAGCCGGTAGGGTTGCAGCTATGTTGCCCGGGGCCAGCTTAATATTTGCGAGGCTGTAAACCCTTTTGATGGTCGTAAAAATCATGGGGGCATCTTCGTTTTTGAGTGAGCGGTTGTGGTAGTTTTTCAAAACGCCAACAATCAATCCTTTTGTCTTCGGGCCCAATGCCATTTCTTTATTAAGCGCTTTCTGCGGATTGCGGATTCCTAACTTTTGAACGAGTGCTTCGTTCACAATAAATTCTTTAACTGTATCTGATGGCAGAAAATTTCGACCGGCCACTAATTTTAAATGATAGGTGTTTAAATATTTATCATCTGCAACCTTGAATATAGAATAGAAATCAGTGTGCTTTGCCGCATGGTCAAATGTAAACCAGCCCCAATTGTCGTCTTCGCCTGCCGGAACATCTGAGCTGAAACTTAACTGTTCAACGCCTTTTAGGTCTGTAAGCCTTTTTTTAAGATAATCAATTTTACTGTTTGCAGCGCTATCCTGCGGAAAAGGTACATTAACTATTGCATCTTTAGCAAAACCGAGATTAGTTGTGTTAAAGTAATTCATTTGCTTTACAATGATTATTGTGCAGATAATTAACCCCTGCGCAACAATAAACTGAAATACCACCAATCCGCGCCGCAGGGAAATTCCTTTGGCAGTTCTAACCGCAACCCTGCTTTTCAAGGCATTTATAGGATTAAAGCCTGAAAGGACTATTGACGGATAAGAACCTGCCAGCAAGGTTTCGCCAAGCGTTAACACGATTAAAAATAGGCATACATTAAGCTGCAGCAACATACCTGCCGATAACGGAAGATCCAATATTTTACCAACAAACGGGAGCGAAACAAGGCAGATTCCAAGTGAAAGCACAACGGAAATAACGACGATTAAAAGTGTTTCAGTTAAAAATTGCATTTGCAATTGTCCGCGTTTACCACCAAGCACTTTGCGTATGCCTACCTCTTTTGCGCGGTTTACGGCTTGGGCGGTTGCCAGGTTAATGAAGTTTACGCAGGCGATAACGAGTATAAACGAAGCGATCATCCACAACATCCGGATCATTTTGGGGGTAATGGACAGGTTTGAATAATCACCTGCCTGGTTATCAAAATGCACGTCTGTTAACGATTGGGCCACTTCGCTATCTGTAATACCATCCGTATGATGGTTTTTTACCATTGTTCTTAAACGGGCTATAACGTGTGCCGGTGTTACATTGGCAGGCAATAAAATGTAACAGCCAAAGTTGGAACTGGTACTGTTCCAGTCTTTTGATTTCATAATACCAGCTGTGAAACCGGTACCCATTGCAATAACCACCCTAAGCTGAAAGTCAGTATTTTGTGGGATTGGGGCCAGTATGCCTGTTATTTTAATGATATCGTGGTTGTTCCATTTAATAGTTTTACCCATGGCACTTTTCCAATCGCCAAAGTATTTAACGGCAGTTTCCTGTGTGATAAGTGCATTATTAGGGTCTTTTAAAGATGTGACGGTTCCGGCCAGCAGCGGAAAGTTAAACAGTTTAAAAAATGCTGGCGTGGTGGCAAACACACCCGATGTCTCTTTAAATTTTTTATCAGTTTGCCCGGCTGCATTCAAAACCTGTATCTGCTCGTCATGCTGGCTAAAGATGGGAACAACTTCCTGCACCTCTGGTATCTCTATACGGACGCCCTGCGGTATGGCAGGTGAAATACCCGCACCATAAAAAATATCTTTGCTGTCGGAATGATGATATTCAGTTAGCAGCCGGTAGATCCGGTCTTTATTAGGATGGAAATTATCAAAGCTCAGATGGAATTGTATCAGCACAAAAATGATAAGGCACACAGCGGTACCCGTAGCCAAACCAATAATATTTATTAAAGTATAAGACTTTTGACGGATGATGTTGCGCCAGGCGGTTTTAAAGAAATTTGGTATCATATATAAGGTGGTTTACTGCTTTATAATTGAATAACATCCTAAACCGGCAATGCAAGTGCCAGCCTGAAAAACCTTGTTTTTGCTCTCGTTTGGGCATCACTAAGTTTAAAAGTGTACGAAAGCGAACAGTTCTACGTACGCTTTCGTACGTTATGGTAAAAACGAAAGTTGGATTGGAAGCGCTCATTTCAGCTTGCATTGCAGGGTTCTGTTTGAGCCTTATTGACAAACCACCTCTATGTAATAAATATCGTGTTATGTCAAATTAATCGGCTGCTTCTCAATTTTGGTTAACATTTAAAAAAGGTGTTATAACAAGTATTTTATAAGAATATTAATATTAAAAATTTCAAAATCAATAAGGAATAATTAATAAAATAAACATTTCTTTATAATTAACTAAATTTTGATGCTTTTTAGCTAAAGAATAAACAATGCGCACGGGAGTCTTTTTGACTTTTAATAAATGCGTAAAATTACTTTAAAAAAAACGTTTAAATACGCTTGTATTTAAGCAAATTAGTAAATACATTTATCCTAAATATAATTGGCGGATTTAACAACCCCATTAATGAACCACTTATAAACCTGATTGCTGTTTAACCTATAATTCATTTTTTTTAACAATCAAGACATATCGCGCAGCTATGAATAATATGCGGACAGTGTATTATATTGTATTGTGCCGGCGGTTTTTGCTTGAGAATTATAAGTTATTTTTTACCTCCTAATAAACAGGAATATGATCCGCACCGCACTTGAATTTATTAAGTCTGAGCTTGAAGCTTACATGGTAAACAGGGAGCAAGACCCTGCAAACTACAGCGCAGGTAACGTGGTCGATTTAAAATCCATTGTTTTACCTAACGGCAATATTAACATTACCGACACTTCCCACGTCACTATAATGCTGGTAAACATAGAAGAAGAACGAAGAGAAGGCAAACAGTCGTACTATGTTGCCACAGACGACAAAAAGTATTTAAGGCTAAACCCGCCTGTGGAAATAGATTTGTTTATTCTTTTTGTGGCCAACAACGTTGACTACCCCACTGCTTTAAGAGATCTTTCAGATGTGATTGAGTTTTTTCAGTCGAATGCTGTGTTCGACGGTCAGAAATACCCCTCACTTAACGCTTCTGTTTCCGACCCGGTTAACAAAATATGGCAATTAATTGAAAGATTAAGCTTTAAGCTGGTAAGCCTAACGTTTGAGCAGCAGAATAATTTGTGGGGTATGTTAAGCTCAAAATATATACCGAGCGTGGTTTACCGGGTAAAAATGCTTACTGCGTTTGAAACCAGGAGCGACGAAAAGGTTGCTGCAATTACTGAACTCCATATTAATGAAAACTGACTTAAGGTATGGCCACAATAAAAATAAAATATTCGCAACTATTTACCCTGTCAGTGATGCAGTTGTTTTATAGCAATAAGGTATCCCGCAGCTATCAATCCACGCCGGTTTTGGATTTTATGATTGTGCCGACTGCCGAATGCCAGGATTTTATGAAAGCCAGGAATATGATTTTTAAAAATACGGATACAACCGGTGGCTTCACAGTATTGGCCCGCACATCCGGAACCAACGGAGCAGGCAACGATTTGTTAAGGTACCCGGTGAACGCTCCGGATAAGCTTAGCTTTTTTATGATAATGCAAAATCCCGACCTGGTAAATTTTGATCTTTTACCAACCCAGCCTAATCCCGGTAAGATCTATTATTTCAGCAACCAGGTAACTGATGCGGCGGCCACCCGCAATAGCCTTCATTTATCAGTAAACGCAGCTGGTGTTGACGGCAGTGCCGATCAAATTAAAAAAGCATCGGTTCAATATACGTTTAACTACGCCGGGTCTGTAACAGCCGCTACGATAATACAAGTTAAACACCTTTTAACGGGTGCCTTAATTACACCCAAATCCGTTACCACTCAAGGCGGTCAGTCGGTTTTTAATTTTGACCTTTCGGTGCTTCCTTTGGGTTACTGCCAGTTGCTTGTAGATGGTGTACTGACTGACACTTTTTACTTTTTGGGTACCGTGGCCAACCAGCAGGTATTCGGTGTGATTGAGCTTTCATTGTCCACCAGCCTGTCTGCAAATTACAGGATTGTTGAGGCAGATATGTCACTGGTTGCGGCAAGACCTAATTATATTATTTTGTTTAAAAACCGCCAAACGGTTTGGCGTTATACAGTGCAGTTGCTGCCAACAAGCCCGCTTTACCTGGAGATGGCCAAATTAACGCCAGCTCAAAAAACTGCTTTTATTAAACAGTTGGGTATGGCCGCTAATGATACCACCATTCTTTTTAAGCTGGCATCAAATACCGATTCGAGCTTTGTATTTGTATCTGCCGCCAATATTGCCCTCAAAGAAAAATATATATCATCAACCAGTACAACCAACGACCCGCTTATCATCACGCTAAGCAAGTATATAACAACGCCTGCAAAAGAAGCAGTAGTAAAAACCAGCCTGCCTTATCCGTCGACAAGTGTTATTGATGCCGGCAGCCTGCCAACAATCTATTCCGACGTATTCATAACAATTTAAAAAACAATAAACATGGCAAATTACAGATCTCCGGGTGTATATGTAGAGGAAATATCCACCTTACCACCTTCAATAGCAGAGGTACAATCTGCTGTTCCTGCTTTTGTAGGCTACACCAAAATGGCCACCAATTTAGTGGCAAATGACCTGCTGAATGTACCCACGCCAATTGATAGCATGGTCGACTTTGTACAATATTTCGGCGGCCCCGATATTGAAGACCCAGCCCATGTAACGCTCGACGTTGACGAACAGCGGTCCGGTACAAAAACAACCGGTTATACTGCTTCAATTACACTTGATAAAGCAAACATGAGCAAGCATATTTTATATCATGCGGTAAATCTGTATTTTGCCAATGGGGGCACCCGGTGTTATATTGTTTCTGTCGGAAATTATTCGGCTTCAATCACTTTGGCAACAATGCAGGCCGGGTTAACTTTAATAGGTACGATTGACGGGCCGACCATTTTATTATGCCCCGAGGCAGTTCAATTAGCACAGGGTGATTTTAATTCATTTAACCAGGCCATGCTTGAACAGGCTGCCTCGCTCACGGACCGTTTTGCAATTATTGATACGCTGGTGCCAACGCTCCCAAAAGCACCTGGTTCAATAACTAAAGATGTAGCAACTGCAATTGATGGGATAAATGACTCCGGAGCAGCTCCCTTCGCATTGCAATATGGCGCAGTATATTACCCCTATCTGCAAACCAGTTATAACTACACCTTTACCTTTGATAGCATAGCAATTACCAAATACACTATAAACGGGGCAGCGCCTGTTGCGCCCGCCGTTGATCTGTCAGGTTCAGCAATGTCGGCACTGAAATCTACAGCCTCATCATTATACAATTATGTTCAGGCGCAGTTTCAGAACTATCATATTACCTTGCCCCCCTCAGCAGCTATGGCCGGTGTTTATTGCGGGATTGATAAAAAAATTGGTGTCTGGAAAGCGCCGGCTAACGTTTCATTAAGTAATGTAGTAAAAGCTGACGTTTCTGTAGCCCGGGTTGACCAGGACCAGTTAAATGTAAACGATCATACAGGTAAATCGGTAAATGCCATATTGAATATTCCCGGTTCCGGAACCGTGGTTATGGGTGCCCGCACCCTGGATGGTAACGATAATGAATGGAGATACATTAACGTTCGCCGCTTTTTTATAACGATGGAACAGTCCGTAAAAAACGCAATGGCCATGTTTGTTTTTGAGCCAAACACTGCACCAACCTGGGTAAAAGTTCGGGCTATGATTGAGAATTTTCTTTTCTTAAAATGGCGCGACGGCGCACTGGCAGGGTCAAAACCAGAGCAGGCATTTTTTGTAAATATTGGCTTGGGCAGTACCATGACAGCTCTTGATGTTTTAGAAGGGCGCCTTATTATTCAAATTGGAATGGCTGTATCACGTCCGGCTGAATTCATTATTCTACAGTTTGAGCAAAAGCTGCAAACCTCTTAAAACAGGTAATAAAGTAGTATCACAAATTATTGTAAACATAAAAACTTCAAAAAATGGCAAATTATCCATTACCGGTCTTCCATTTCAGCGTTTCATTGGGCGGCGGGGCACCTATCGGTTTTTCAGAAGTAGGCGGACTTTCACAGGAAGTTCAGGCAATTGAATACAGAGATGGCTTGATGTCGTCAACAACGTTGCCGCTGAAAAGCCCCGGACTTAAAAAAGCCGGCAACATAACCTTAAAAAAAGGTATGGTAAATAGTAATAACGACTTGTATAACTGGCTAAATAACAACGGGAGCCCAGGGGCCGACCGTCGTGACATAACCATTACGTTGTTGAATGATGAAAATAACCCTGTTTTTGTTTGGAGCGTAACACAAGCGTGGCCGGTAAAAATTGAAGGTCCCGGTTTAAAAGCTACCGGTAATGAAACAGCAATTGAATCGGTTGAGCTTGTGCATGAAGGTATCACATTAAAATCTGCTTAATAAAATGGCAAGCTACTATCCGCCGGCGGGCTTTTACTTTAAAGTTGAATTTATTGGCGTAAAGGGCGCCGATAGCGATACGGAGCAGCGCTTTCAGGAGGTGAGTGGATTGACGATGGAAATTGAAACCGAAGAAGTGCGCGAAGGCGGCGAGAACCGGTTTGTATACAAGTTTCCGAAAAGGGCCAAATATCCCAACCTGGTACTAAAAAGGGGATTGCTAAAGGGTACGGCTTTGCTCGACTGGTTTAATTCGGCAATGAATACTTATTTTACAGTAGTGATCTACGATTTTAAACCTGCCGATATGATCATAACCCTTTTAGATAATACAGGCCAGCCGTATGCAGTTTGGAATGTGGTGCAAGCATACCCTATAAAATGGTCGACGTCCGATTTTAAATCAACTGATAATTCAGTAGTAGTGGAAACCATAGAACTGGCCTATCAATATTTTGAACGTAAAATGTAAAAGCGATGCCTGTACAGATAAACGAAGTAATAATCAGGGCGGTAGTTGATCCGGCGCCGGTAAGCAATGGCACTAACCCGCCGCCGCCAAACAACAACGCCGCTGAGTATGAAGCGATAGAAAAAGTATTAGAAATAATTAAAGAAAAACAAGAACGCTGATGGATATTCAAAGTGCGGCAATGTTGCCCTTCAACCTTAAGATTTTACAGACCGACAAAAATGGTCTACCTAAGCTGGCAGTGCCTTTTTTAGCCATGTTCAATCCCGAAAATATAGCCATTAACGAGGTTGTTAAATGGGATGAGAAAAATCCGGCCGGACAGGCGGGGAGCGACCCGACATTTATGAGCATTAAACCACGCACGTTTACGCTCGACCTTATACTCGACGGCACAGGCGTAAATACCAACGGCGTAAAAATACCGGTTACAGTACAGGTGCTGCTTTTTAGGGCCGCAACAACAACTGTAGATGGATCTATTCACAGGCCTAATTATTTGCTGATACAATATGGCTTGTTTATCTGTAATTGCGTGTTAACAAGTTCAACTGTTACTTATACCATGTTTGATATGTTTGGTTTGCCTATCAGGGCGAAGATCAGCGCTGTGTTTACAGAACGAACGCCAACCGGATTGGGTAATATCCTGAATATGCTTTCTTCGCCCGACCTTACACATTCGGTGCAGGTAAAAGAGGGGGATTTACTGCCTTTGTTAACTTACCAGGTATATAATAATCAAAACTATTATTTACAGGTAGCCAAAGTTAATAAGCTTAAAAATTTCAGGAAGCTTCAGGCTGGGACATCGCTTGTTTTTCCGCCGATTGCGAGTAAGTAATAATTAAATATGTTAATAGCATTAAGTTATGTTTGATAGTTTACCACCGGGCGCACCACCTGCAACTGTAGAGGTCAGTCAAAAAGTGCTGATCAATGGCACTGCGCTTAGTACTGCAGTATTGCTTTCGCACATCATAGTGAACAAAACTTTTAATAAGATAGCTTATGCAAAAATTATTTTTTTAGACGGCTCGGCATCCGACGCTGACTTTGCACTTAGTGATGACAACAATTACAAACCGGGTAATCAAATAGAAGTTCAGCTTGGCTATTCGGGTAATACAGATACGGTATTTAAAGGCGTAATTATTAAACATGCTATTAAGGTAAAAGGAAACGGGCAATCCTTATTAATGATTGAAGCTAAGGATAAGGCGATAAAATTAACCGCCAACCGTAACAGTGCTTACTATATCAAGCAAAAAGATAGCGACGTAATTACCACATTAGCCGGAAGTTTGGATACCGATATAGCCGATACCAAAGTAACCCATCCGCAACTGGTACAATTTGATACCACCAATTGGGATTTTATCGTAACAAGAGCCGAAGCAAATAGCATGCTCGTTTTAACAGATGATGGAAAGCTGGTAGTTAAAGAACCTTCAACAAGCGGGTCGCCGGTACTTACGGCAACTTATGGAAAAGATATTTTTGAGTTTGATGCAGAGATGGATGCTCGGCGGCAAGTTGCAGGTGTTTCAAGCATTTCGTGGGACTATACACAACAGCAGCTTGAAAAATCTGACCCTGGCAGCGCAACTTTTTCTGATAATGGCAACATCTCCATATCCGACCTCGGAGACGTTGTGGGGGCCAGGGTATTGCTCAACCACCCGGGGCATCTTACTCAGACGCAGCTGCAAAGCTGGTCTGATGCTTATGCGCTGCGTAACTATCTTTCAAAAAATGTGGGCAGGGTGCGCATACAGGGAAACGCAAAAATAAAGCCGGGGGTAATGATCACCCTTGCAGGGGTTGGCGATCGTTTTAACGGCAATGTATTTGTAAGCGGGGTGATGCATGTTTATGAAGGCACCTGGCTAACTGATGTACAGTTTGGCTGGAGTGAGGAACCGTTTTATAAAAAAGAAGGGACAATGGACAAGCCAACAGCCGGCTTACTGGCCGGAGTGAATGGCTTGCTTATAGGTACTGTTTTAGATACTGACGATCCGGATGCAGGGCAGTACCGCGTAAAAGTACAGGTACAAACAATTACATCAGGTAATGAAGGTATATGGGCGCGTGTTGCTACGCTTGATGCCGGGGCAGACAGGGGAGCGTATTTCAGGCCTCAGAAAGAAGATGAAGTTGTGCTGGGATTTTTGAATGATGACCCGCGCGAGCCCATCATACTGGGATATCTGCATAGCAGCAGCTCAAAAAAATCACCATTGCCTGTTGATACCGGTGCCGAGCAATATGGCTTCGTAACCAAAGAGGGTGTTAAGCTCATTTTTGACGACACTAATAAGCGAATGACCTTATCAGTAACAACAGCCACCGGAGAAAAATCTGTGACCATAAATGATTCTTCTGGAGCTATGGTATTAGCTGATGAAAATAACAACAGTATAAAAATGGACACAAGTGGTATTACTATACAAGCCGGGCCAACCGGAAATGTTATTATAAAAGGCTTGCAGGTAATGATAAATTAAAAACATTAAACAGAAAAAATATGCCGCCAGCAGCACGTGTTACCGATAATCATGTATGTCCGTTGGTAAACCCAAACGGGAGCCCGCACGTTGGCGGCCCCATTTTGCCGCCGGGTGTTCCAACTGTATTAATTGGCGGTTCGCCTGCGGCTACCGTTGGCAATATGTGTACCTGCGCAGGCCCGCCCGATAGCATAGCTATGGGATCAATGACAGTGATGATAGGCGGCAACCCGGCGGCACGTGTAAATGATTTAACGGCACATGGCGGCAGCATAGTTTTGGGTTGTTTAACGGTTTTAATAGGGGGGTAATTTAAAAAATTATAACAATGGCAATAACAGACCAATCATTTTTAGGAACAGGATGGAGCTTTCCTCCCACTTTCAGAAGGGAATCGTACACGCTGGATATGCTGGCGAATGAGGCGGATGTGCGCAGCAGTATACAGATAATATTATCAACCATTAACGGCGAGCGCGTTATGTTGCCAACGTTTGGCTGCAACTTACAGCCCCATGTTTTTGATGTAATGAACACACCCAACATCGCCATGATTGAAAAAATAGTTCATGATGCGCTTGTTTATAACGAACCCAGAATTATTGTAGGGGATATTTCATCAACAGTTATGGCCGACCAGGGAATGTTGCAGATAAATATCCCATACACCATCATAACAACCAATACGCGCTACAACTATGTATATCCATTCTATATAAAAGAGGCAACAAATGTCTCGACGTGAAAGCCTGTTAGCAGAT
>JAQNCM010000280.1 GCA_029237615.1 Mucilaginibacter sp. | reverse complement strand
CAGCTGACGGGAGAAAAATCGTTGATGATAAACTAAGAAGCGAAGGCTTCTTTGCTGTTTCAAAGTATCCTACAGCCACTATGCTCGTTAAACAGATCCTTCCGGAAAAGAATACTGCTACCTATAGGGTTTCGGGTGAGCTGACCATCAAAGATGTGACTAAACCCATCGAATTTACAACTATTATGAAGCAGAATGGCAATACGATCATAGCAACTGCAAACACTAACATTAGCCGTGAAAAGTGGAATATTAATCATCAACCGCAGCCGCCCCTCTGGGGCTTTGTTGCCCGTATGCAGGACAAACTTGTTGACGATGACATCCCGGTCAACCTGGAACTGGTATTTACTAAGAAACAATTGTAACGTAATTATAAGAAAAAATGAAAAGCTACTCACAGATTTACGCTTTGTTCTTGACGCTTGTTTTTTTTACTTCCTGTAAAGGACAAGTCAAAACAGAACTCCCCAAAGACAGTATTAAGTCCGAAATCAAAAGCGTAATCACTTCCACCGGACCTAACAATACCACTCGCAATATCATACAAGATAGAAAGGGCAACATTTGGATTGCTGCATTTGACGGTATTTTTCGATACGATGGAGAATCGTTTACTAATATTACAAGTAAAGTAAGTTCGTCACACTTCTTCTCTGTTTTAGAAGATAGGAAAGGCAACTTATGGTTCGGCTCTATTGGCTCAGGGGCTTATTATTACGATGGGAAATTATTCCGAAATTTTACAACAAAAGAAGGGCTCGCCGGTAATGACGTTACTTGTATTTATGAAGATAAAACCGGCAATATTTGGTTCAGTACTGGCGGCGGCGCAAGCCGTTACGATGGGAAGTCTTTTCGAAATTATACAACTAACGAAGGACTGCCCGATAATGATATTAATTCAATCATCGAAGACAAAACGGGAAAATTTTGGTTTGGCACAAGGGGCAATGCCTGCTTTTATGATGGAAAGACATTTACCGTTTTTACCCATAATGGCAGACCTTTTACAAACGTTCGTACTATAATCGAAGATAAGAAAGGCAATATTTGGCTGGGGGGCAATGATGGCCTTTGGCGTTATGATGGCCATACATTTACAAACTTCACAGAGAATTTTGTCGGTTATGTCTATGAAGATAAAGAGGAAAACATTTGGACCAGTTCACAAGAAAATCAATACAACATAAACGGTAGTCATACTACTATCCCGTTAACTTTCGAGGCCGATTCCCGGGGTACTTGGGCACTTTCCCGTTATGATGGGAGGTCGTTATCTAATAAAAAGCCAACTGTAACCCTAATAAAGCCAAATGCAGGAATGATTTTTGGGATTTTAAAAGCTAATGATGGAAGTATTTGGTTTGGCGCATTTGGGGTGTATCGTTATGATGGAAATACCATTACCGACTTTAAAGACAAAGAGGGTAGAAAATAACTTTTATAGCACCAATAATAAAAGTACATTCGTCCACGCAAGTACATTCGTCCACACGGGGTCTCCGGCACGGGACCCTGCGCTGCGCTATGCCAGGAAGAACGCCGGGGCTGTTCGGAGACCCAATATATTAAGTTTTAAGACATTTACAGGTTAATTAATTACCAGTATTTAATATTCTAAATTAAAAGCATCTATAATCCGGAAGTCTCTTATTAAATTAGGCCAAAGAATTTTAATGAAATCACTTAAAGACCAGGTTATATGGATCACGGGCGCATCTTCGGGTATTGGTGAAGCCCTGGCCTGCGAGATGTCGCGCCAAGGCGCTAAACTTATCTTATCAAGCCGACGAATAGCTGAATTAGAACGGGTAAAGAATAATTGCGCCCATACTGACAATGTACATATCCTCCCACTCGACCTGACCGACAGCACTAATCTAGAAGCGAAAGTACCTATCGCCATAGCACTATTCGGGCATATCGACATCATGGTGCATAACGGTGGAATTTCACAACGTGCGCTTGTTGCAGAGACCGGGATTGCCGTTCATCGCGAAGTGATGGAGCTTAACTATTTCAGTTATATCATATTAACCAAAGCGCTCTTGGTGCATTTTATCGAGCGAGGTTCTGGTTATTTTGTAGTAACCAGCAGCGTAATGGGCAAAATAGGAACGCCGATGCGCGCGGCTTACGCCGCCGCCAAACATGCATTGCACGGCTATTTCGATTGTCTCCGCGCCGAGGTGGACAAGCACGGCATCAAGGTAACCATACTTACGCCCGGCTATATCCATACGCCGATATCGGTAATATCAGGTGACGGAAGTTTTCTCAGCAGTAAATCTGAACAGATCAATGGCGGGTTTTCAGCCGATAAAGCTGCCGGACAAATTATAAAGGCTATCCAAAATGAAACTTACGAGCCTTATATCGGCAAATTTATAGGTGAAGAAAGACTGGCGCTTTTTGTTAAACGCTTTCTGCCGGGACTGTTTACCAGGCTGATTTCACGTTTCGGGATACCGAAATAGTTGCTTCGTTTTGCAATACAAATCGGTCAGAACGCCTTTTTTACGAGAATTTGGCTCCCTCGAAAATAAAAAAACCAATAGTTATGTGCAATTATTGATTTTTTGGTAGCCCGAATCGGACTAAACTCGAACCATTTAATGAATGATTTAAAGAATCTGGCGGCTTTCTCAGTTTAATTTTTGAGCGGCGCGATCCCCCTTAAATCTTTCAAACCCTTTATCTATATTTTGGAATAAGGCGTATATTCCGGGAGACTGAACCATATGATTCCCCGCTAATCATCTAAACCCTTTCCATCGAGAATTTGCGGTATGCATTTTTCAATCCTTGCCTCCCGGGTTTTGGATTGTTTGGGCTGAGAAAAATAAAGCAGGTACCCTTTTTGCCGTCCCGGCGTCAATGCATCGAAAGCAGTTTTCAAAACTGGGGTTTCATCCAATTTATTTTGAAGTTCTTCAGGAATGCTGAATTCTGCAGTTGTTTTAAGAGCCACCTTCAAGCCGGCTTTTTCCACTTCAATGGCTTCATAAATATAGGCTTTCACAATGGTTTCCATCTCAACTATTTCCCCGACACTGGTGAACCGGATCTGTCGCGCCGCCTGCACATTCTCGGTTTGCCGGACCAAGATACCATTGGTATCATTTAACAATGCACCTTTGAAAAACAGAAGTGCACAGTATTCTTTAAACACATGTATTAAAACGATGTTGCTTTTCTGAAACGAGTAACAAGGAACACCCCACTTCAATTCTTCCGCCAGCCCGCAGTCGAGCGCAATTATTCTCAATTTCTCCAATTCTTCCTGCCACTTTTTGGCTTTATTAAAATAAAAATCAACCTTAGGATTCATTCCACTCATTGTCATAGTATGTTATTTTGTGCAAAATTCAAACCCTTAGCGAACCACGGAAACCCCTGGCGGCGTAGTAGGATTCTGCTCCGTTGTGATAAACAAAGACAGTATCGTAGCGGCGGTCGCAAAAGATAGCGCCGCCAAGTTTTCTAATATCGGCAGGTGTTTTTACCCAGCTCGACGTTTTCGTATCGAAATTTCCAAGTTTCTGCAGGTCCCGGTATTCTTCTTCCGTCAAAAGCTCAATGCCAATAGCCGCAGCCATATCGATAGCGTTATTTTCTGGTTTAAATTCTTTCCTCGCCTCATGCGCTTCACGGTCATAGCAAAGACTTCTGCGGTCTTTAGGACTTTCCGCTGAACAATCATAAAAAATGTATTCGCCCTTCTTTTTATCATGCCCTACAACATCCTGTTCACCGCCGGTTCTTTCCATTTCATTGAGCACCCACAGTTTTTCAGTATTAGCTTTCAGCTTTGCTTGTACTTTAGCCCATTCAATATCTCTATGGCTGTTCATGTTCTTCTCAAAACGGGCTTTTAATGTGTTGATCAGTT
>JAQNCM010000073.1 GCA_029237615.1 Mucilaginibacter sp. | reverse complement strand
ACGTTGGTGTTAACCTTGATGTGCTGCAAGCATTAACTGAGAAATTTACATTATCATCAGTTGATTTTGATACATTGAAAGAACATGGCTTAGTTTCAAAAAACGGCTTGGTAAAAATACTGGGCCGTGGCGAACTTACTGCCAAATTAGAAGTTAAAGCACACGCGTTTACCGCTACAGCGCAAAAAGCGATTGAAGCAGCTGGTGGCACCATAGTTAAGCTATAATTTTCGATGAAGAAATTTTTCACCACATTATCCAATATTTGGAAAATCGAAGACCTAAGAGTGCGTATTACAAACACACTCTTATTTCTTTTAATATATCGTGTAGGTTCATTCGTAGTATTGCCGGGTGTAAGCCCTGCATCGGTGAGTGGTAAACAGGGCGCAGAAGGCCTGACAGGCTTACTGAATATGTTTTCCGGAGGTTCGTTCGCACATGCCTCTATCTTTGCATTAGGCGTAATGCCTTATATATCGGCCTCTATTGTGGTGCAACTGCTGGGTATAGCTGTTCCTTATTTTGCAAAATTGCAAAAAGAAGGTGAGAGCGGCCGTAACAAGCTAAATCAATGGACACGTTATCTTACCATTGGTATTACAGCCTTACAGGCAATCGGCTATCTGAAATCACAAATTACAGTTGATCAGATGCAGATCGCTAACCCGTATTTTACGATATTAAATATGTGCGTGTTAACTGCAGGTACTATGTTTGTAATGTGGCTTGGTGAAAAGATAACTGATAAAGGTATCGGTAACGGTATATCGCTGATCATTATGGTTGGTATTATTTCCGCTCTTCCTGGTGCGTTTTTAAGTGAGTTTCAATCACGTAATGCAGGTGCCGGTGGTTTGGTGATCTTTGTAGTTGAAATTGTGGGATTAATAGGAGTGGTAATGTTTACCATACTTATAGTGCAGGGTACACGCAAAATTGCCGTGCAATACGCAAAACGTATTGTAGGTAACAAGCAATATGGCGGCGTTCGTCAGTATATTCCTTTAAAGGTAAATGCTGCCGGTGTAATGCCAATCATATTTGCGCAGGCTTTAATGTTTATTCCCGCAACAATTGCACAGTTTTTTCCTAAGGCGGCTTCAAACAGCATTTTGATGTCTTTATCTGATTATACCTCATGGGGACACAATATATTATTCGCGGTATTAATTATTCTGTTTACTTATTTCTATACGGCTATTACGGTTAATCCTAACCAGATGGCTGAAGATATGAAAAAGAACGGCGGTTTTATTCCGGGTGTTAAACCTGGTAAAACCACGGCAGAATTTATTGATGGCGTAATTTCAAGAATTACATTACCGGGCTCAATTGCTCTTGCTATTATAGCTATTTTTCCTGCACTGGCCAGTATGGTACATGTTACCAACACTTTTGCAAGGTTTTTCGGTGGTACTTCATTAATTATTCTTGTGGGTGTTGTTTTGGATACCTTGCAACAAATTGAAAGCCATTTACTGATGCGTCATTATGATGGTTTAATGAAGACAGGAAGGATTAAAGGCCGTACAGCTATCCCTGCAAGTGGAACAGGACAGCCTGTTATCTAAATCATAACATGTCAAAGATTCATTATAAGTCTGTCGAAGAGATAGAACTCATAAGAGAAAGTTCTTTACTTGTTTCCAAAACACTTGGAGAGATTGCCAAAGTAATAGGTCCGGGTGTAAAAACAATTGAATTAAACAAACTTGCCGAGACTTTTATCCGTGATAATGGCGGGGTACCTGCTTTTTTAAATTATCATGGCTTCCCGTATTCATTGTGTATTTCGATGAATGACCAGGTGGTACACGGTTTTCCGGGCGACCGCGAGTTGGTTGACGGAGATCTTGTGTCAGTTGATTGCGGCGTTGAACTTAATAAATATATTGGCGATTCGGCATATACGTTTGCGATAGGTGAGGTAAGTGACGAAGTGAAGAAGCTGATGCGGGTTACCATTGAATGCCTTGACCTGGGCGTTCAAAAAGCGGTTGCAGGCATGCGCATTGGTGATATAGGTTACGCGGTACAAGAGCATGCTGAGCGGCACGGTTTTGGTGTTGTGAAGGAGCTTGTGGGGCACGGTGTTGGATTACATCTGCATGAAAAGCCCGAGGTGCCTAATTATGGCAAACGCGGAGCAGGTGTAAAACTGGAAGAGGGAATGGTGATTGCCATTGAACCGATGATAAACGCTGGTAAAGCCAGGGTAAAATTTTGGGACGATGGATGGACTGTATCTACGGTTGACGGCAAACCATCTGCTCATTACGAGCATACGGTAGCTATTAACAAAGGAAAACCGGATATACTTTCTACATTTTCTTACGTAGATAATGTTTTAAAAGAAAAAAATAAAAATTAAAATAATTTTATTAATTTTGCATCCCGGTTTTAGGGCGGATAATTAAGTAATACTCAGTAAAATATGGCTAAACAATCTTCGATTGAGCAAGACGGAACAATTCGGGAGGCATTATCAAATGCGATGTTCAGGGTTGAACTGGAAAATGGCCATGAGATTATTGCACATATATCCGGCAAAATGCGTATGCACTACATCAAAATTTTACCTGGCGACAGGGTTAAACTAGAGATGAGCCCATACGATTTAACAAAGGGCAGAATAACCTATAGATATAAATAATTAAAGAGATGAAAGTTAGAGCATCCATTAAAAAACGCAGTGTTGATTGCAAGATCATCCGCCGCAACGGAAAACTTTACGTGATCAACAAAAAGAATCCAAAGTTTAAACAACGCCAGGGCTAATAATAATTAATGAATTATAGAATTATTGAATGATTGAAAAAGATCAATGTTCAGTAAATCAATCATTCAATCAATCAATAAATAAAAAATATGGCAAGGATATCAGGTATTGATTTACCAAAGAATAAAAGAGGAGAGATCGGACTTACTTACATTTTCGGAATTGGCCGTTCAACAGCTCAAAGAATTTTGACTGAAGCTGGGATTGATTTCGATACTAAAGTTCAAGACTGGACCGATGAGCAGTTAAATGCTATCCGTGGTATCATTAACGATCAGATAAAGGTTGAAGGTTCTCTGCGTTCAGAAGTTCAGCTTAACATTAAGCGTTTAATGGATATAGGTTGCTACCGTGGTACACGTCACCGTAAGGGATTGCCTTTGCGCGGTCAGCGTACTAAAAACAACTCACGTACCCGTAAAGGAAAACGTAAGACTGTTGCTAACAAGAAAAAAGCTACTAAATAATAAGTGATTAGTGGTTTGAGATTAGCGGTTAGTTTTAACCGGTTAGTCAAAGATCATTAGGAATATATTTAAAAGAACGAATAGTTATCGGGTCCGGTTATTCATTAACACAGTAATCCGATAACTCAAAAATTAAGAAAATGGCTAAAAGTAAAAAAGTTACCAAAAAGCGTGTTGTAATTGTTGAGCCGGTTGGCGAAGCACATATCAACGCTACTTTTAACAACATCATTTTAACCCTTACCAACAAAACAGGCCAGGCAATTTCATGGTCTTCTGCAGGTAAAATGGGTTTCAAAGGTTCAAAAAAGAATACACCTTATGCTGCCTCACAAGCTGCTGCCGATTGCGGTAAAGTTGCTTATGATTTAGGCTTGCGTAAAGTTGAAGTATTTGTAAAAGGACCAGGCGCTGGTCGTGAATCAGCTATCCGTACTTTGCAAACTGCAGGTATCGAGGTAACCACTATAAAAGATATTACACCGCTTCCGCATAACGGTTGCCGCCCTTCAAAAAGGAGAAGAGTTTAATTAACAGATTTTTTAAAGCTAAGATTCGGCAGCTGCGGGCTGTTTGATACTTTAAAAACCAAAAACAAATGGCTAGATACACAGGACCAAAATCCAAAATTGCGCGCCGTTTCCGTGAGCCGATCTTCGGTCCGGATAAAGCGTTAGAAAGAAAAAATTATCCACCGGGCATGCATGGTGCTTCCAAAAGAAGAGGAAAGCAATCAGAGTATTCAACCCAGTTGATGGAAAAACAGAAAGTTAAATACACTTATGGTGTATTGGAGCGTCAGTTCGAAAACTTGTTTCACCGTGCTTCTGCAAAAGAAGGTATCACCGGCGAAAACTTACTTAAGTTTTTAGAAGCCCGTTTAGATAATGCAGTATACCGTTTAGGTATTGCTCCAACACGTTCAGGTGCACGCCAGTTGGTTGGTCACAAACATATCACCGTTAATGGCGAGGTTGTAAACATTGCATCTTATTCATTAAAGGCAGGTGACGTAGTAGCTGTTCGTGAAAAATCTAAATCACTTGAGTCTATTACTCATTCAGTTGCCGGCAGACGGATTAATAAATACAGCTGGTTAGAGTGGGATGCTGCCAATTTATCAGGTAAGTTCCTTAATTATCCAAACCGCGATGAGATTCCTGAAAATATCAAGGAAAACCTGATCGTCGAGTTGTACTCAAAATAATAACGATACTTATCTGCATCATGATTGGCATATTTTGTCAATCATTTTGTAGTTTAAATCAATTCAAATTAGTAAACAATAAATAAAGGATATAAATGGCAATTTTAGCATTTCAAAAACCAGACAAGGTTATCATGCAGAAATCAACTGATTTTGATGGCACGTTTTAGTTTCGTCCGTTAGAACCAGGCTTCGGTGTAACAATTGGTAATGCTCTGCGTCGTATCTTACTTTCATCACTTGAAGGTTTTGCGATCACTTCTGTTCGTTTTTCAGGTGTGATGCATGAGTTTTCAACCATCAAAGGTGTTGTTGAAGATGTTACCGAAATCATACTTAACCTAAAGCAGGTGAGGTTTAAAAAATCAGGTGATTCTGGCGATAATGAAAAAGTATTTGTGATCATCAGTGGTCAGGATGCTTTCAGCGCTGGCGACATTACCAAGTTCTCCAATAACTTTACTGTTTTAAACCCTGATCTTGTTATCTGTAATATGGACTCATCAGTAACGCTCGAAATTGAGCTTACTGTTAGCAAAGGCCGTGGTTACGTTGCAAGCGAAGAGAATAAAAACCCTGATGCCAATGTAGGTGTTATCGCTATCGATTCTATCTACACTCCCATCAAAAACGTAAAATATACTATTGAAAACTATCGTGTGGAACAAAAGACAGACTATGAAAAATTAGTACTGGATATTACCACTGATGGTTCAATTCACCCTGAAGATGCGCTTAAAGAAGCTGCAAAGATTCTTATTCAGCACTTTATGTTGTTCAGTGATGAGAACATGATGCTGGAAGCCCAGGCTAAGGAAGAGACTAAAGAAGTTGACGAAGAAATTTTACACATGCGTAAAATACTTAAAACTGAATTAGTTGATCTTGATCTTTCTGTACGTGCATTAAACTGCCTTAAAGCTGCCGACATCCGCAGCCTGGCCGATTTAGTTTCGTATGATGTAGCTGATATGCTTAAGTTCAGGAACTTTGGTAAAAAATCATTAACTGAAATTCAGGACCTTGTTAAATCAAAAGGACTATCTTTTGGTATGAACCTGGCTAAATTTAAGTTAGACGAGGAATAATTTTTAGAGGTTAGAGATTGGAGGTTAGAGATTAGTTTTATTATCTCATATCTAACATCTCAAATCTCACATCTAAAATAAAAAGTAAGCGAAAGCATAATTCCGCGGGCTTGAGTTGATCGCCCAACGGTATGCACGTGAAATAAATTAATAACAATGAGTCACTGAAAAAAAATTAAACATTTAGGTCGTACTGACAGTCACCGCAAAGCGATGCTGAGTAACATGGCCACATCGCTTATATTACACAAGCGTATTACTACTACCCTTGCTAAAGCAAAAGCTTTACGCGGATATGTTGAGCCGATATTAACCAAAGCAAAAAGCGATACTACACACTCACGTCGTATAGTATTCAGTTATTTGCAGGACAAAGACGCAGTAACAATCCTGTTCCGCGAAATTGCCGAGAAAATAGCTACCCGCCCGGGTGGTTATACCCGCATTATCAAAATGGAAAACCGTTTAGGTGATAACGCCGAAATGGCCCTGATTGAGCTGGTAGATTATAATACAGTTTACGGTACCGATACAGCTAAAGCTGAAAAGAAATCAACACGTCGCCGTGGTGGTTCTGCTAAAGCTAAAACTGCTGCACCTGCTGCTAAAGCAGCAACTGCGGAAGTTACGCCTGCTGATGATGCAGTAGTTATTGAAGAGCCAAAGGCAGAAGCAACACCAGCTGTTGAAGCTGCCCCCGTTGCGGAAATAAAAGCACCTGAAGCACCTGCAGCTAATGAAGAAAATGCAGAAAAAGGAGAATAATTTTAAATCCAAATAAATCTAATTATTAAGGAATAGCCCCGCTTTTAGCGGGGCTTCTTTGTTTTATAATGGAATTAGTAATGCTCTTTTAAGTATAGATTATTATGTTCTCAGGAATGGTCTTATGAAAAGGAAATTAGGATAGTAAAAAACGAAGATAACGAACCAAAGTTTCGAGGTGCAATTTCATTTAAACCAGAAGCTCTAACTGAATTAAGTTTGGTTATAAAACTTCTGATGAACAAATAAGGACAATAAGAAATGTGGTAGTTAAAAAATATCCTCGTGTAAAGCTCTTTAAATCTAAAATTAAAACAGGCAGGTTTGGTATTGAGTTTTATCCCATAGACTAAAGATAGTTTCTGCCAACCTGTCACCGTTTAAATTCGGAAATCTGACTATTTAATACCTTTCACCTTTCACCTTTCGACTTTCACCTTAAAATTTCCTGCCAAACCCAAATTGGCACAACCCTTGTTAAATAGCTTATAATAAATCAAACAATCAATCTGGAAAATATAATCATATGTCTAAAATAATTGGAATCGACTTAGGAACAACTAACTCCTGCGTTGCAGTAATGGAAGGTAACGAGCCTGTTGTTATTGCTAACAGTGAGGGAAAACGTACTACGCCGTCAGTAGTAGCTTTTGTGGACAACGGCGAACGTAAAGTTGGTGATCCGGCAAAACGCCAGGCTATCACAAATCCTACAAAAACTATTTCTTCTATCAAACGCTTCATGGGCAACCAGTTTAATGAGGTTACTAAAGAAGCTGCGCGTGTGCCTTATAAAGTGGTTAAAGGCGATAACAACACCCCGCGTGTTGAAATCGGTGACCGCAAGTACACTCCACAAGAAATATCAGCAATGATATTGCAGAAGATGAAGAAAACTGCAGAAGACTTTTTAGGTCATGAAGTTACAGAGGCAGTTATTACTGTACCTGCTTACTTTAATGATGCACAACGCCAGGCTACTAAAGAAGCCGGTGAAATTGCAGGTTTAAAAGTACGCCGTATCATAAACGAACCTACTGCTGCTGCCCTGGCTTATGGCCTTGACAAAGCACACAAGGATATGAAAATTGCTGTGTTTGACTGCGGTGGCGGTACACATGACGTTTCTGTACTTGAATTAGGTGATGGCGTGTTCGAAGTAAAATCAACCGATGGCGATACTCACTTAGGTGGTGATGACTTTGATCAGGTAATTATCGACTGGATGGCTGATGAATTTAAAAATGATGAAGGTGTTGATCTGCGTAAAGATCCCATGGCTTTACAACGTTTAAAAGAATCAGCAGAAAAAGCAAAGATCGAATTATCAAGCTCAACACAAACTGAAATAAACTTACCATATATTACTGCTGCCGATGGTGTGCCTAAGCACCTGGTTAAAACTTTAACCCGTGCTAAATTTGAGCAACTTGCTGACAGCTTAATTAAACGTACTATTGAACCATGCCGTTCTGCCTTGAAAAATGCAGGCTTAAGCACTTCAGATATTGATGAGGTGATATTAGTAGGTGGTTCAACCCGTATCCCTGCTATTCAGGAAGCTGTTGAGAAATTTTTTGGTAAAGCTCCTTCAAAAGGTGTAAACCCTGACGAAGTTGTTGCCATAGGTGCTGCTATACAAGGCGGTGTGTTAACAGGCGAAGTAAAAGACGTATTGTTGCTGGATGTTACCCCGCTTTCATTAGGTATTGAAACCATGGGTGGTGTAATGACCAAGCTGATAGAAGCAAACACTACTATCCCAACTAAAAAATCGGAAACATTCTCTACTGCATCTGATAATCAGCCTTCAGTAGAAATCCACATTTTACAGGGCGAGCGTCCGATAGCTTCTGCTAACCGTACAATTGGCCGTTTCCACCTGGATGGTATACCACCCGCACCACGCGGCGTACCACAAGTAGAAGTTACATTTGATATTGATGCCAACGGTATATTACACGTATCTGCAAAAGATAAAGCAACAGGTAAAGAACAAAAGATCCGTATTGAAGCATCTTCAGGTTTAACTGATGCCGAGATCAAAAAGATGAAGGATGAAGCTGAAGCAAATGCAGAATCTGACAAAAAGGCAAAAGAAGAAGTTGAAAAACTGAATGCTGCCGATGCCCTGATCTTCTCGACTGAAAAACAACTGAAAGAGTACGGCGATAAAATTTCAGCTGATAAAAAGGCACCTATTGAAGATGGCTTGAAGAAACTGAAAGAAGCTTATGCATCTAAAAACTTTACAGATATTGACGCAGCCCAGGCTGAATTAAGCAATGCATGGAATGCAGCATCTGAAGAGATGTATAAAGCAACAGGTGATGCAGGTCAGGCTCAGCCAGGTGCTGATGGTAGCGCAGGTTCAGCCGGCGGCCATACAGAAGCCAACTCTGACACAGTTACAGATGTTGACTTTGAAGAAGTAAAATAAGCACACAATCTCTCCGGAGATTTATAAGAAAACCCCGGCATTCGTTTAGCCGGGGTTTTTTGTTAGTCCGAATATCAAATCAAACTTACGATGTTTTAAAAACTTCGTAAGTTTCTTGCTCATGCAAAAAGTTGCGGATTGTATTCCAGAACGTCATCATCAGAGGTATTTCCTCCCCATGTTTTTTTAAACTTTCAATATACAATTCAATAGTTTCTTTAGCATTTACCTTCGCCTCTTCAAGATCTTTACCATAAGTAATGCAGCCGGGCAACGCGGGTATGTTTACAGTGTAGCCACCTTCGGGTCCAGGTTTAAGCAATATTTTTATAAAATAATGACATATTTAAAGTCAATCATAATTTGTTAAAACTCAATCTTAATTGTTTTATTGTCATTATTAAAGGTGCCTGTGCCTTCTGCCAGCTTCATCGCTTTACCATTTACCTTTACTGTTTTTATCTTTTGGTCAAATCCATGCAGCACCAGTTTTATTTGAGTGTATTTTGATGCAAACGAACCTTCAACAGCTAAAAGGCTAATGGTGTTTTTTAAGGGATCAAAATGGACGCTTCTCTTATAATAGGTGCCTTTTTGATAATCATATGATGAGCCGTCATCTTCGTAGTAAACATAGCTGTTAGCATTTTTACCATACCAAACGTTCAGTTCCAATATGCCATCACCTTTTTCATTAGTACTTTGAATAACATCTTGCATGGGTACTATGGTACCTGCTTTAACAAATACCGGCAGATCTGTTAATGGGGCAGGTACATTCACTGCTTTTCCGCCTTCAAATTTTTCACCGGTACTTAAACGGTACCATTCGCCGGCAGGCAGGTAAACATCTTCGGCAAACCGCGTGCTTTCAACAGGGGCAACCAATAGCGCATCGCCAAATAAAAATTGGTTCTGGTACTTTACATCAAATACATTTTCATCATTGGTGTAATTTATAGCGAGCGTACGGCTTACCGGTATGCCGGTTTGATGTGACTGGTAATAGGCCGAATAAATGTAGGGCAACAATTTGTATCGCTGCTCGATGTCCTTTTTTATAATCGTCTCATTCTCTTTACCCCAGCGCCACGGCTCACGGTATTTAGTGCCCTGCATGGCATGGTTGCGGAACATTGGCGTGTATACACCCAATGAATTCCAGCGAACCATCAGCTCAGGCGTAGGATCGCCTGAAAAGCCGCCTATGTCAACGCCTACTAATGACATGCCCGTTATACCCAAACTATTAACAAGGCGCTGACCAAGAAGCATATGGGCATCATAGGCAGAGTTATCGCCGGTCCAAACAGCGGAGTAACGTTGTGTACCAGAATATGCAGCACGCGTAAGCACGAATGGCCGTTTGTTGCCTAACAACTTCTTTGTTCCTTCATACGTGGCCTTTGCCATTTGCATACCGTAAGCATTGCGCACCTCCGGCATGTAATAATTTCCAAATTTTACCATCCACGGAATGTCCTGGCCCCAGGCCGCTGGTTCATTCATATCGTTCCAAAAGCCTTCCACACCCGGCTCAGTTAAAGCGGTAAATGACGCACCCCACCATTTACGTACATCATACCTGAAAAAGTCGGGGAAATGACAACGGCCCGGCCATACACTGCCAATGTATTTTTCGCCGTCAGGGTAGGTGGCAAAGTAATTTTTGGAAACACCTTCATCATATTGCTTATAACCGGGTTCAACTTTTATACCAGGGTCCACAATAGTCACCAGGTGAAAGTTCATCGCTTTAAGTTTGTCAATAAAAGATTTCGGATTTGGAAACGTTTCTTTGTTCCAGGTAAATATTTTGTATTGATCCATGTAATCGATGTCGCAATACATTACATCGGCAGGGATCTTTTCCTTCCTGAAGTTTTCGGCAATATCCAGTATTTCAGCAGCGCTCATATAACTCCACCGGCACTGCTGGTAACCAAGGCTCCACAGCGGCGGCATTTCCATTCGGCCTGTCAGCCATGTATAATCTTCAATAATCTGCGAAACGCTTTGAGCACCAAAGAAATAATAGTTCATATCTCCGGCATCGGCTCCAAACCAACTCATGGTATCATCAGTTGATGCGCCAAAATCAAAATAGCTTTTGTGGGTGTTATCAAAAAACAGCCCATAAGTAAGTCCGCCATGCAAACCCACAAAAAATGGAAAGGTTTCATACAGCGGGTCTGATTTTGGATTATGATCAGGCACATCAGAGTTCCAGTTCACATACGAGCTGCCGCGGCGGTTCAGGTCGCCTGTTTTTTCGCCAAGGCCAATAAACTTCTCATCCTTATATAACTTGCGGTAATTAATTACCCGGGTGCCCTGCCAGTTTACGCCAAAACGCGCATCATCCTGGCTTAATTCTTTTCCATCAGCGGTATAAAAATTAAAGCGCAAGGGCGATTTGTTGATCTCCAACTTCAACGCGCCGGTGTTTATCAACAGTTGCTTCGCAGTCTCGGTGTAATCAAGTTTTTTAGCAGGATTTTGAATTACAGCGAATGAAGTATCCGCGTTATGCTGTCTACTGATATTTACCCTGATAATTGTAGGGCTGTATATCCAGATCCTGGCTTCGGCTTCTTTTGTTTTTATAATTAAAACATTGCCCTGTTTACTAATATTTTCTGTATTTCCTAAAATTTCAGTTTGCATATGTTGCTGCGCAATTAACCGGGATGAATAAATTAACGATAGAATTAAAGTAAAACAGTAATAACGTTTTATTAGTTTGATAATTGGTAAATCAAAAGTAAATAAATATCCGGGAACGTTACCGGGTGATTTGTGGTTTGTTAACCGCGTTAAAAAAAGTTAAATATTATTTTGAATTGATTGCATAACTTTAATTTTATAGCAATGACAATCAGAACGATAACATTGCTTGCTATGTTTCCTTTAATTGCTTTTAAAGGAACGAGTGCGCAAGCGTTGAAATCGCAGCAGGGGTTATTGATCAAGAAGGGCACCGCTATCAGGTTAGGCAGTGTGCAGGTAATAAATAAGCGTAACCTGAGCAAAGCAACAAGTAATATTTATGGTGTTTTTAATATTCCTGCATCAGCAGGAGATACTTTAACATTTATCGATAATCGCTTCCAATCCAGTTATTTTATTGTTACCGACTTTACAGATAAAGTAATTTACCTGGATCCTGTTATTGAACTGAATGAAGTTGTGATCAAAGAAAATTCGATGCGGGCGGACTTTAAAGAAGTGCAGAGAGGTTACAGGAGCAAAAGCGTTTTTTATACGGGCACACCGCATTACTATTACCTTGTATTAAAACCGATGACCTTTATTTATGAAAATTTTAAAAGCGAAGTTAAAAATGCCCGAAGATTTAACCGCTATACAGGCAGGGAAATGTCATCCATAAAAATTGCAGAACGATTTAATAATAATACAATTAAAGCTGTTGTGGCCATTAAAGATTCGGAACTGGAGGATTTTAAAACTGCTTATGAGCCAACAGTAACCCGAATTGATGCGATGAGTGATTATGACCTGGCAAACTATATCAGGATATCTTACTCAGAATTTAAAAATAGAGAAAGATTAAAAATTGGGACTACAATCACATTTTAAAAAGCTACGCAAACCGATTGGCCTGCGTAACTTCCCTATATTTACGGCCAAAGATTTTCCGGATAAGTACCGTTTTCTACCAATTCCGATATGCTTTTTTGAACGATTGGTTTATCTTCTTTATAGGTAACGCCAAACCATTTTGCATCAGTTGGAATAACTTTAAATGTTGCTTCGCCGCTTTTAATCAGTTCATCCCCAATTAAAGGAATAAAGAATTCGGCTTTAGGGTCATTTTCATGTTTTTCTACAAAAGCTTTAAATAAAGGTTCGGTAAGTTTAAAAACAGCAGGTGTAAATCCCCAAAAATTCATAGAAACCGGGGTATCTGCTGCCAATGGAATTTCCTTGCCGTTTTCCTCGTATACAACACTTCCGTCCTTTGCAAAATAAACTTTTAGGCGCTCATTGATGGCCACCATATTTCCATTCTCATCAACCTGGCACACACCACGTGATACAGTCCCATATTCAGATAATGTTTTATTAACCTGATAGCCTATGATCGAGAATTTATCATCAGCAACTTCGTTATTTAGAAAATCAGCCATTTTTTTAAATGCGTCGTACCCATAAAAATCGTCTGCATTTATCACACAAAAGGGTTCATGAACCTGGTTGCGGGCAGAAAGTACTGCATGTGCTGTTCCCCAGGGTTTGGCGCGTTCAATAGTTTTGTCTATGCCAAATGGCTTAAGGTCATAGCTTTGAAATACATAGTCAGTTTCAATACGGCCTTTTAGCTTTGGCTCAAAAATAGCCTTAAAAGAATCTTGAAATTCCTCACGTATAATAAAGCTCACCTTACCAAAGCCAGCCCTGATGGCATCATAAATGGAGTAATCAATAATAGTTTCGCCATGTGGACCAAAACCATCAACTTGTTTCATGCTTCCATAACGGCTGGCCATACCTGCGGCCAGTATCAATAATGTTGGTTTCATAGTTTGTATATGCTGCCTCGCAGCAATAAATAGATAAATGTTTTAGTTAGACTATTAAATAATATTTTTATGGAATTGTTTGTAGATATTAATTATTTAATATACCTGAAATCCTGCCCGTCTTTAATATTTAATAACGCTTCATAAATAAGGCGGATCACGTTATCAACATCTTCCTTGTGGATCATTTCAACAGTGGTATGCATATAACGCAGTGGCAAAGATATCAGCGCCGACGGTACCCCGTCATTTGAATAAGCAAAAGCATCGGTGTCGGTGCCGGTAGAACGTGAAGAAGCCTGTCGCTGAAAGGGAATCTTTGCTTTTTCGGCGGAGTCTATCAATAATTTATTCAGGTTGTTTTGTACGGCCGGGGCATAGGATATCACCGGACCCTTGCCGCAGGCAAGGTCGCCCTGGGTTACCTTGCTTATCATGGGCGTTTGTGTATCATGTGTAACATCGGTAACAATAGCTACATTAGGTTTAATATGATGAGCTATCATTTCAGCACCTCGCAGGCCTATTTCTTCTTGTACAGCATTTACAATATATAAGCCGAACGGCAATTTTATATTGTTCTCTTTAAGCATACGGGCAACTTCGGCAATCATAAAACCACCTGCCCGGTTATCAAGTGCACGACCAACGTAATAGCGGTCGTTAAGCACCATAAATTCATCTTCGTAGGTGATTACACAACCTACGTGTATGCCAAGATTTTCAACTTCCTCCTTGGTGGTACAGCCGCAATCCAAAAAGATATTTTTTAATGTTGGGGCTTCTTCTTTTTCGCCTCCACTGCGGGTATGTATTGCCGGCCAGCCAAAAACTGCCTTTACAATACCCTTATCAGTATGAATATTTACCCTTTTGGAGGGGGCTATCTGGTGGTCGGAACCGCCATTGCGGATGACATATATTAGCCCGTCGCTGGTGATGTAATTTACAAACCATGATATTTCGTCAGCATGGGCCTCAATTACTACTTTGTAAGGTGCATTTTTATTAATAATACCGACAGCGGTGCCGTAATTGTCGACATAATATTCGTCGATATAAGGTTTTAAATAATCAAGCCATAATTGCTGGCCCTTCCATTCAAAACCGGTAGGGGAAGGATTATTGATATATT
>JAQNCM010000674.1 GCA_029237615.1 Mucilaginibacter sp. | reverse complement strand
GATCGCCTCAGTGTGGCCGCCGTCAGCTGCTAAGTGAAGACACGTCCATTGATCCTCGTCGGTAGCGTTGACGCTGGCGCCGGCAGCCACAAGAGCATCGATCGCCTCAGCGTGGCCGTTTTGAGCTGCGAAATGAAGAGGCGTCCACTGCTTTGTGTCTCGAGCATCGACGCTGGCGCCGGCATCCATAAGAGCATGGATCGCCTCAGCGTCGCCGTTTTGAGCTGCGAAATGAAGAGGCGTCCATTGATCCCGACCTTGAGTATTCACCGAAGCGCCCATATTGATCAACTCTTGCATAGATTCCATGCTCCCTTGTAATACCGCTAAGTGGAGCGGTGTAAGAGATTCCTGATCCGTTGCGTTAAGATCCGCGCCGTGCTCTAACAGTGCGATCAAGTTTTCTGACCGTCCATGTTGCGAAGCAATGTGCAGTGGGCTGCGGCCATTATTCGTCCGCGCGTCAGCATTCAGCCCTTTTCGAAGTAAGCCGCTGATTATCTCGCCTCCTTCTATAAGATCCTCCTCTCTAGTGCGTTCTTGGCCAGCCGCCCAGTGAACCACTGTTCGGCCTTGGCCATCAGCATCATTCAGACTGCACCAACCTGGGTCGCGTTCGGGGTTGGAAACCATCTTTGCGAACAGTCTGTCATTCTGCGTTGTCAGAGCCAGGATTTGTATTGGGTTGACGTCATGTGGCATTGTCAACCCGAACTCATCTTTTAGTTTGGCAGACTTCACTTGCATGAGTACCAAGTCGCGTTTCAATATTTCGCCTCCATTCCAGACGAATTGAAGCCACGTCTGAAACCACTCTCGGGACCATAGAAATGTCCGAATGGGGTCAACGAGTTCATCCCGCTTCTGCTCGGAAGTCCGCATCGTATGATAGAGAAGATTGTCGGCTGCATATTGCAGTGGTTCAGGAGCATTGGTTTCCGCCTTGGAAGGGATACGCATAAAGCGGAGGCATTTGAGGCATGTTTCCGCGAAGACGTTGTGACCAGAAGTTCGTTCGATGCGAAACTCCTTTGGACAGCAGTCGTCCTGGAAAAACTCTCGGACGGTGCTGTGGAAAGGCACGACAACTCCTTGAGCACAGGTGACCAGTGATCGACAGAGCGTCTGCACGTCGCGCTCGATGTCAACGGACGTGAAGTGAGCCACTTCTGAGTGGTTTCGGCTTTTATGAACAGCCAATAAGGCTGTCAACTCCGTGATGGAAAGTGATCGGCTGCTCATGATGGTGAAAGTGATCATGTCCCGCGCTTTCTCGATATTCTCCTTGGGGATCTTCCCTACAATCCAAGTGAGGAGTCGAAAGAGGTCGTTATCGGGGGGTAAAGACCGCAGGGCTTGTGCCAAGTCGGCTGGAGATGACCCGGTTCGGAAAAGGCTCTCAATAGCGAGGACAGTCCATAGAAAGATGCCGCCAGATTGGCGAACGATGGTCTCTTGCAAGTTATTTTTTACCCTGCGTTTTTCTGAGCTCTGGCCAGCCCATGCGGCCAGTTGATGCGCCGTGTGCAACCGAATTCCGGACCAATTCTCATCGGCAACGCTGATGACAGGCGAGCCAGAGCGTGCCATTTGCCCGCTCTCCAACCGCGGGTGTGACCTGACGATGTCTCCGAAGGAATTGGTTCTTGTGCTGAGAAGAAGCTTCAAAACAGGACGAGAACCTGACTCGGTGGAGGAGAGCAGCTCCTCCAGAAGGCGAAGAAATGGGTCCCGGCCGGGCGAGAATAAACATTCGTCCAGGGCATCGATGGCGACGATGACAGCGTCGGATTGCGTGAGCCTCCTCAACGTACGGTCGATGATATTACAAAGGTCGTCTACCGCGTAGTTCTGGATGGGTCTGAAGTGCTTCTGTCCTGGTCGGGGCTGCAGCCTCGCCCCGTCGACTAGACGCGGTAGCCACTCAGTAAGTTGCCATAATATCGCCGAGACTATATTCATCGGTGAACGGGCTAGTTCATGTTGAGAGTTGCAGGTGAACTCGAGGAGATATTGTTGTCGGACACCTTGCCATCCGGGAAGTTGGCGAAGAATCTGCCTGAAAAGAACAGATTTCCCGCACCCGGGAGGCCCGACAAGCCAGAGCGTAGACTGCCGTGTGTCTGCAATCCATGCGCCGTATTGATCAAGAGTGTCAAGCCAGTCACATGGTTGGATCTCGCCACGGGCACGACTCTCCTCTTTCGGGAACTGAAAGCTACTCTTCAGGAACTTCCGTAGCTCGTCCTGCCACTCAGATCCTCGCAGAATGTTAACAGGGGTCGGTGGACCTTCGCAGATGACAGCTTACTCTTATATGGCGCGCTTGATGTTCTCTGTAGCATGCCGAAGAGTTCTCGCGAGACGAGTACGTAGTTGTGGTCGGGGCTGGCAAACCTATTCAGGCCTCGGTGATCGGTGTCGAGTCCGATGGTGTCGCTTTCATTGGCGCCCCAGGTGGCTGATGATTCCGGGACCTCCTTGTACAAGTCAGCTGGCGCACCAGAAATGTGTCAAGCATCTACCTACGAACTCGCGCATCCACGTCGCGAAGCCCCAAAGCTGACGAATTGTTTTGTCCTTTTCGAAGAAGTATTTCCGAGTCACCGCT
>JAQNCM010000269.1 GCA_029237615.1 Mucilaginibacter sp. | reverse complement strand
TTAATGAGCTTTTTAAAAGGCTCTTCGGCAACAACCAGGTCCATATCTTTCATAAACTTATTCCAGAAACGGCTGTACAGCAAATGCCCGGTGGCATGTTCGCTGCCGCCAATGTACAGGTCAACGTCTTTCCAATACGCTATGGCCTCTTTTGATGCAAACTCTTTATCATTATGTGCATCCATATAACGGTACCAATACCAGCTTGATCCAGCCCAGCCCGGCATGGTGGAGAGCTCGTATTCGTATGTCGCCCCACCAGCCCTCTCTAAATCTCCTCCGGTAGGTTGATTTCTATTAACCGCGCTAAAATCCTTTAGTTGTTCATCATATACAGGATCAGCCGTTTCACGATAACTGCCTGTTAAATGTGCCTGGGAAGTCTCCCCTACCCTGGGAGATTTAGAGGGGGCGGCGGTTGGTTTATACTTCCAGTTTTCTGCTCTCGCTAAAGGCGGCTCGCCACTTTCTGTCGGCAAATATTTATCAACTTCGGGTAGTACCAATGGAAGCTCTTCTTCACTGATCAAATAAGGCCGCTCACCTTTAAAATAGACCGGCACCGGTTCACCCCAGTAACGCTGGCGGCCAAATATAGCATCCCGCATCCTGAAATTTACCTTTGCCTTGCCGGCACCCATTTCTTCTAATTTAGCTATAACAGCAGCGGTAGCTTCCTTGTAAGTTAAACCGTTAATAAAACCTGAGTTAATATAACGCCCTTCTTTGGTCGGGTCGGCCTCCGTGTCAATTTTTTGTATGTCGATAATCGGGATGACCGGCAAGTTATAGTGTTTTGCAAAAAGATAATCCCGCTGGTCGCCTGATGGTACCGCCATAACAGCACCGGTACCGTAGCCTGCCAACACATAATCGGCTATCCATACCTGTATCTTTTCGCCATTAACAGGGTTGATGGCATAACTGCCGGTAAATGCTCCCGAAACGGCTTTGGCATCAGCCATACGCTCCAGCTCCGATTTCTTTTTTGCCAATGCAATGTAGGCTTCAATACCCGCCTTTTGTTCAGGCGTGGTCAATGAGGCCACAAGCTCATGCTCTGGTGCTATCACCAAAAAAGTGGTACCGAAAATGGTATCGGCACGGGTGGTGAAAACTTCTATATAGGGATTAGAGGTTAGTGATTGGAGATTAGTTTGCTCTTCATTCCCAAATCGTAAATCTGAAATCGTAAATCTTACTAATGCTCCCACGCTTTTACCGATCCAGTTGCGCTGCATTTCTTTTAAGGGTTCGGGCCAGTCAATGGTATCGAGGCCTTTTAATAACCTATCGGCATAAGCGGTGATGCGCATACTCCACTGCATCATTTTCTTTTGCTCAACGGGGTATCCGCCACGTTCGCTGAATCCGTCTCTTACTTCGTCATTGGCCAATACTGTACCCAACGCGGCACACCAGTTTACGGTGCTTTCGCGTAAATAAGTAAGGCGATATTTCAACAATTCTTTCTGTTGATCGGCATTGCTCATCGCTTTCCACTCATCTGCAGAAAAACTTGATGTTTCATCGTCACTAACAGCGTTGATGCCGGCCGACCCGTTTTGCTCAAAATGCTTAACCAATGTTTCAATAGATTCAGCCTTATCAGTATCCTTATTATACCAGGAGTTGAACAACTGCATAAAGATCCACTGTGTCCATTTATAAAAGTCAGGCGAACTGGTACGTACCTCCCGGCTCCAGTCGAAAGAAAAACCTATCTGGTCGAGCTGACGACGGTATGTTGCAATATTTGCTTCGGTGGTAATAGCGGGGTGCTGCCCGGTTTGTATGGCATATTGTTCTGCCGGCAAACCAAAGCTATCATAGCCCATGGGGTGTAATACGTTGAACCCCTTGAGCCTTTTGTAACGCGCAAAAATATCAGAGGCGATATAGCCCAGCGGATGGCCCACATGCAATCCCGCACCCGAAGGGTAAGGGAACATATCAAGCACATAATATTTGGGTTTGGTGGTTTTATCTTCGGTTTTAAACGTTTGATGATCGGCCCAAAACTTTTGCCACTTTTTCTCTATATCTTTAAATTTATAGTCCATTGTATTTTTAACGCGTATGAGGTGGCGAAATTAAGAAAATCTCTATTAGTTTGGTAGTTTATTGTGGATTAGGCAGGGCAAACGCATTAAAATAATTCCGTCCGTTATTACTCCAAAACAGTCTGCATAGAGGAGGCTCCTAATCTGTAAACTTTTTCGTTTTCTTTTTTATAAACAGGAGGTTCCGCCGGAGCCTCCTTTAACTAACTATTTAATCCAAACATTCTTTAAATTATTTTAATGCGTTTGCGCTGGTGGATTAGGTGATTTGCAATATCTCTTCACGCTCATCACTGGTGACGAACAATCGATGCGTTAAACAATGGAAATAGTTAGTACGGTATATGATTAAACTTTTTGATTTTTTAAATAATCTATGCTATCATCAACAAACTGCTGCCATACCGCATCAGGTTGCCATACATCTTCAATAAATGATTGCATTTGCTGTTCGTCAAGTTGCCCAGTGGCAAATAAGTATAAACCTGTAAATGAAGATGCCCTGTAATTTGCTGCACAGTGAACCAGTATCTTTTTAGCACTTTGAGAGTTCATAAAATTTATAAAATCTGCCAGTTCATTTAACTGAGGATCATCAAAAACTACCGGGATATGGTGATAATCCATGTTTGCCGCTTTAACGGATGCAGCTTCGTCAGGCAAGGCATATTTGCCATCACTCATCCCTAAATTTACAACTACCTGGTAATTATCAGCTACCAATTGCTTTAACTGGTCTTCGGTTGGCTGACCTGAGCATGAAAGCAAATCAGTTATTTTATTGAAATTGCAGATAGCGTTCATAAAGCAAACTTATTATTATATTTTAACCTCTTTTTATTTTATGATCTGACCGACAGGCAAAAGCTGTTCATCAACCTTACCATCTTTTATAGAAACAAAATAGCTGTTGCTCTTGTCATCTATCGCTACAGATTTAACATACTTCTCGTTTTCAAATACAATCCCGGCCTTATCATCAATGGCATAACCTGCGGCTAATTTTCCTTTTAAAATATTATCAAAATAGAGCGGTTTACGTAAAGGCTCGCTGTGATAGTGCGGACAATGACTGGTTTGAATAAAACCTAATCCACGCACAATAGACAGATCCTTAGGCCTGGAATCAGTAGTACCACCCTGGAACCAGCATAAGGAGCCGGCACTGCCGCCGCTTAATATGATCCCTTTGTTATAGGCCTTCCTTAACACGGTATCAATACCCTGCGCCTTCCATACCGCCATCATGTTGAGGGTATTGCCACCGCCAACAACTATGGCATCCATGCTTAACAGGTTTTCTTCAAATGTTTTTACTTCGGTATAGGAAGCCACAAATGACTTTTGAACATAAGGCCGCATCGGCAAACCTTCGCAGGCTACATACCATGCTAAAATGGTATTGGCATTATCGCCTGTGGCGGTTGGCAAAAAACAAATCTTAGGGTTCGCTTTTTTTGTTAAAGTTATTATATACCGCATAAATTGAGGTGTAAAGCCTCCGCCGTAGGCAAAAATGGTCCGCGTGGTGTTTGGAGTTGAGTTTACCTGGGCGTTAACAGACATACAAATGGTTAGTAATAAAATAATAAAATAAGATCTTTTAGCTGTTGTAATAAACATCATTTTTAAATTTGTAATTGGTTAGCCACAGGGCCGTTAATGCAAAGACCGTAAAGATATAAAAACCTTTAAAATATGCCGAAATTTCAAACATTAAACGCTTTTAAATAAAACAAAAATGTAGTCAGCTTTTTATTTATAAATATTATTATCTTTTAAAATTCTGTAACATTAAATTATACATGCTATCTAAACATAAATCAGAAACAAACATTGGCCGGTGACAAAACATTCATAGTTTTGTTTATGCCTTTGACCCTTTAATTTTAACAAAAAATGAAAAAGATATTTATAGCCCTTGCCTCGGTTATTATACTTGTTGCCGGTTGCCAACAAAACCCACCGCAGCAAAACAATGTAACTATTGAGAGCAACAATGCTCCAGCCGGTTTCGATGTAAATAAGCTGGCTCAACTGGTTAAAAAAAGTACCGATCCGCAAACACTTGAAAAAGGGATCAATGCCCCCAGCAACCAGATCAATAACCTCGACCTTGATAAGGATGGCAACATTGATTATTTGAAGGTGGAGGAAAACGGCCCCAATAAACTGAAGGTAGTTGATGACGTGAGCGCTACGGATTCCGTAACGGTAGCAAGGATCAATATAGATCCTAATACCGCCGATAATACTGCGGTATTAAACATACAGGGTAATCCTAATTATGTAGGATATGACAATTATTATCATTCCTCGTTCTCATTTACCGACTTTTTATTGCTAAGCTATTTAATGCGTCCGCACGCTTATTACATGCCGATGTATCACTATGGTTATTATCCGTCATACTACAGCCGCGTACGTACGGTAAGCACTTTCAGGCCAACTACATCGCCGGCAATGTCATCAAGAGCGAGCAGCCGCAGCAGCTTGAGTTCGCCTGCAAGGTCGCAGCGCTCATTTGGTACCCGTAGTTCTCAAAGCGTGCGCAGCGGTGGTTTTGGCCATAGCAGCGGGAGCGGTTCCGGCAGATCGTCAGGTTTTGGACACAGCCGTGGCGGTTTTGGCCGCAGAAGATAAATTTTAGCCTCACTCTACCCTCTCAAAAGGAGAGGGCAGGAAGAAGAACTAAAATCATCTCCTTTGGTGGGATTTAGGTGAGGCCGTAGAAGATAATTTTAATAATAAACAGATTTAATACTAATCTAATTTTTAATGTAATGAGCATATTCGACAGATTATTCCGTATAAGCAAGGCAGAAGCTAATGCTGCAGTTGATAAATTAGAGGACCCTGCAAAGATGGCAGACCAGATCCTTCGCGAATTAAGATCCAATTACCAGCAGGCAATACAGGGCGAAGCTGAAATTAAAGCATTGGCCCTGCAACATCGCGCAAGTGAATTAAAATACCGTAACACCGCCGATGAATGGGAAAAGAAAGCCAACGAACTGCTTGACCGGGTAGAAACCAAGCAATTGGATGAAGCAAAAGGTAATGACCTTGCAAACAAAGCCGCCCAGGCATACCAGGCAGCCCTTAGCGAAGCCGATCAGTTTGCAAAGATGGCCGAAAAAGAGGAAACCGCCCTGTCTGTTATGGACCTTAAAATAAAACAAATAAAAGATCAGATCTCAGAAACAGAAAGCCGTGCACAGCTTATAAACTCACGCGCCAAAACCGCAGAGGTTTCAGAAAAGATCAACAAAACACTGTCAAGTGTTGATACTGACGGTTTGATGGCTACTTTAAACAGGATGGATGAAAAAGCGTCTGCGCAGGAATTCCGTGCTGCAGCTTATGCACAAATAGATGACGCAACCATGTCAACCGAGCAGGAGATTAACAAAGCATTGGGCCAGGGTTCGTCATCAAATGCACTGGAAGCTATTAAAGCTAAAAGGACAAAATTGTTAAACTAATAAATTTCCGCTTGTCATTGCGAGGCAAGAAGCAATCGCGGACCATGCATACCACCCTGTATAGCATGCGATTGTTTCGTGCCTCACAATGACATGGTGGTTAACTAATAACACCATGTTTTTAACAGACGATAATAAAAAAACCTTCAAAGCCATCATCATTTTAATCGAAATGATAAACGGCACCCATAAATTTCAAACCATTGATAACGGTGATGACAAAATCATTGAGCCCTTATTTATAGAGTTGATGTCAAAGGGGTATATAACAACTTCGGGAAGTAATTACCAGGTAACCGCTAAAGGACAGGATGTGTTTGATATCTTTATGAAACGCTATACCGAATACCTTAAGGTTTATGACATTTTCTCGTATGTCGACCTTGAAAAAGGTGAATTTGCTTTTGCCCGTTATTTCGATTTTGAAAGCGATGACGCCTGGGCAGATTTTACAAACAATGAGCGCTTTGACGACCTGAGAATAGCGGTTGCGCTGTTTAAAAAATTAGATCCGGCCGAAATTGTTTTCATGTCGTTTATTAACGAAAACCGGTTCGATACCGCTTCTGCCGGTTGGCAGATGGATCTGGTTTCAGACAATTCATGGAAAGAAATTGAAAACATCTGCAAAACAGCTATCAAACCAGAAGAGGTTGGTGAAGATGCCATGGTTGATATGATTGGCCAGGGCTCCGAGCTAATGATCAAATTACTGGAAGAAGAGATTAAGCAGGAACAAAACAACAACAACTATAACAGCGGCGGCGGTAACGTTGTAGAAGAAGAAACTGTTGAATATTACCAGCCATACTATGATCCATATTATGTGTCGCCGGTATGGTTGCTCCCTCTATTTTTGTGGTAAACAATTTATAAGTTGTGGCAGATCATAAATTAGCCACAACTTTCTTTGCAGCCATCCTCCCCAACCTTCCTTCCAGCTTACCTGTTCATTGTAACAATAATGATCGGCTTTTTATTAAATGAAAAAACCTTGCTAAATTGCTGATACAGCATAATTTGCTTTGTTATTTATTTTATCAAACCGTTCCGTTATATGAAGAAAAAATTACTATTGATCCCATTTTTTTGCCTTGTACTTTTTAATGTTATAGCACAACAATCCGCCGATAGCAGAAAAGACAAACTTAAGTTTAAAATTTCATTTGCTTCCCCGGATAGTGAACAGCCACTCACCGGCCGTATGTTCCTGGTAATTTCACGTACCGACAGCATTGAGCCCAGGCTGCAGGTTGGCAGGTATGGCACCCAGTTTTTTGGGGTTGATTTTGAAAACCTCCAGCCATCAAAAGAAATAATAGTTGATGGTTCAACACTCGGTTACCCTATTAATGACCTGAAGGATATTCCGCCGGGCGACTATTTTGTACAGGCCGTGCTTAGTAAATATACCGAGTTTAAGCGGGCAGACGGACATACACTGTGGATGCATATGGACCAGTGGGAAGGCCAGGACTGGCGCCGCTCACCGGGAAATATTTACAGTAAAGTTCAAAAAATATCTATTAATCAATCCGCTGCTCAGTCAGTAAAATTGCAGGTTGACCAGGTAATTCCCCCGATTGCGGTACCCGCAGATACCAAATGGGTTAAGCACATCAAAATAAAAAGCGAGTTATTAAGCAAGTTCTGGGGGCGACCCATTTATATCGGTGCCACTATACTGCTGCCTAAGGGATATGACGAAAACCCTGGCAAGCATTACCCGACCGTTTACGAGGAAGGACATTTTTCGATAGCCGCTCCTTTTGACTTCAAAGAGAACGATAAAAATCAGTTCTATAAAGATTGGACGGCCGATGACTTTCCACCTTTTATTGCTATTACATTACAACACCCTACTCCCTACTTTGATGATTCATATGCAGTAAACACCGTAAACAACGGGCCGTATGGCGACGCTATCCATAAAGAGCTAATCCCGGAAATAGAGAAGCAGTTTCGCTGCATCAGGGAGGGTTATGCCCGCCTGTTAACCGGCGGCTCAACAGGTGGCTGGGAGTCTTTCGCCTTACAGGTTCTTTACCCGGAGTTTTATGGCGGAACCTGGTCTTTTTCACCTGATCCGCTTGACTTTCACAATGTTGAAGGCATAAACGTTTATGAAGATAAAAACGCCTTTTATAAGGAATTTGAATGGTATAAAACACCGACTATCAATACCCGTTTTTGGACTACGGGAGATGTCCGGTTAACTTCACAGCAACGCATCACCATGGAAATGGTTAACGGCACAAAAGGAAGATCGGGAGGGCAATTGGATATCTGGAGCGCTGTATTTGGCCCAGTAGGTGACGATGGCTATTTCAAGCCCTTATTTAACAACGAAACCGGGGCAATGGATACATCAGTA
>JAQNCM010000067.1 GCA_029237615.1 Mucilaginibacter sp. | reverse complement strand
AATGCTGGTTTATGGTTGGCGTATTATGATCAGCAGTAGCAAACGTACGCTGCGGGTATAAAACCCTTATTCCCCGGCTCTTTAATCCTAAAAACGCTACCGGACTTGTAACTTCATGGATCAGATGACGATCAATAAAAAGCACGTCAGGGCCACCTTCAATTCTTCGCACCACGTGGGTGTCCCACACCTTATCAAATAATGTCTTGCTCATTTCTTAATTTTCTAATTTATTATTCTCTTTTGCAAAAGATTGACTGTAAACATTATCGCTAACAAGCAGCGATAAAAGATCATCATCATTTTTATCTAATTTATTATCGGCCAGTGTTAAAAAGTTTTTATAAGTTTCATTCAGTTCAGCGCGGTCAAGTTTGTGGCCGAGTCTTTCCAGGTGAAATTTCAGTGCATGCCTTCCGCTGCGCGCGGTAAGTACTATTGTAGCACTTGGAAAGCCCACATCTTCCGGTTTAATGATCTCGTAGTTTTCACGGTTCTTTAAAAAGCCGTCCTGGTGAATGCCCGAACTGTGTGCAAAAGCATTACTGCCAACAATAGCCTTATTGGGCTGCACCGGCATGCGCATTTGTGTACTCACCATATGGCTCAGCTCATAAAAATTACGAGTGTTGATGCTAGTATGTAAACCAATTGACGGATGCGTTTTTAATATCATCACCACTTCTTCAATTGAAGTGTTACCTGCACGCTCACCTATACCGTTAATGGTACCTTCAATCTGCCTTGCGCCATTTTGCAATCCAGCAATTGAATTTGCAGTTGCAAGGCCAAGATCGTTATGGCAATGCACCGATATTATGGCTTTATCGATATTTTTTACGTTTTCTTTCAGAAAGCGGATCTTATCTCCATATTGATTTGGCAGACAATAGCCATTGGTATCAGGAATGTTCACGACGGTAGCGCCCGCAGCAATTACTGCCTCAATCATTTGCGCCAGGTAGTGAATATCCGCACGACCTGCATCCTCAGCATAAAACTCTACATCCTCAACAAAGCGTTTGGCATATTTTACGGCGTCAATAGCACGCTCTAATATCTCTTCGCGGGTACTGTTAAATTTATGTTTGATATGCATATCAGACGAGCCTATTCCCGTATGGATCCTTGGGTGCTTTGCATATCGCAACGACTCCACAGCAACGTCAATATCGCCTCTGTTGGCACGGGTAAGGGCGCAAACCGTTGGTGTTTTTACTGCCCTGGATATTTCCACAACACTCTGGAAATCGCCTGGACTTGATATAGGAAAACCTGCTTCAATAATATCCACACCCAACGCCTCCAGTTCTTTGGCTATCTCAATTTTTTCAGGGGTGGTTAACTGGCAGCCCGGTACCTGCTCGCCATCGCGAAGCGTGGTATCAAAAACGTAAACGCGGTTTGGATCGTGTATCATAGTTTTCTTATTTAATGTTTATTTAGTATTGAGTATCAAGTATCAAGTAGCAAGACCTTTTTTTGATCCCGATACTTGATACTGTGTACTTGATACTATTCCTTCACAGCTATAAATCTTAATCTTTTATAATCAGCGTACCACTGGCCGTTATCGTTGTAATAAGGTTGCAGCAGATCGGTGATTTCGGTTAATATTTGTTGTTTTTCTTTTTCTTCAATTCCTTCAAAAAAGGTTGGGCCAAACATATTCAACCATTTGGTCACCCCTTGCCTGCCATCCTGCAGCAAGGTTTTGCGGTCAAAATGCAGTGCATATGTTACCTTGAACCCCTGCTTTTCTAATTTACCGGCATACTCACCCAATGAGGGGAAATACCATGCCTTTCTTTTGGCCAAATCGCTAAAGCCATGCTGCGCTAACACCTGCTGGGTTGCCGCAATCATGTGCTCCATATTGCCTTTGCCACCCATTTCGGCAACAAAGCGACCGCCTGGTTTAAGGCAGTTATAAACACACCCGATAGCCTCATCAGCGTCATGTATCCAGTGTAACGCCGCGTTTGAAAAAACGGCATCAAATGGTTCATCAAAATGGAAGTTGGTACCATCAGCAACTACAAAATCAATATCCGGGTAAGCTTTTGACGCATGTACAATCATATCGGCAGAGGCATCAATCCCAGTAACAACTGCTCCATGATCCTTAATTTCGTGTGTTAAATGACCTGTGCCGCAACCCAGGTCCAGTATTCTTTCGCCCGGTTTTATATCCAGTAACTCCAGCACACTTTCGCCGTATTCAAATACGAAAGCATGTTTGTCGTCATATAATTCAGCGTCCCATTTCATTTTTAATTATTTTGTCTAATTGTCTGAATCAGAATTTACAAAATTTTAGAATTTTCAAGATTTTCCTTTGTTAATTTTTTACAACCTTTGATTGGTATTTTGGGTTGAAAATTAGTTTATACTGCAACTTTGACTCCCGAAATTGATTAGTAAGCCTAAAGAATAGTCGTAAGCCACAGTATAATTTTTAGCCTGCGCTAAATGAACATTCTCTAGATTTATTATTGCTTTTAATTCTACCGTCAATTTTTCCCCGATCACAAAATCTGCTCTTCTGGTACCAACATCTATGCCTTCATAAAATACCGCTTGCTCCTGTTCCCTTATAAAGCTCACACCTGCTTTGGTCAGTTCAATACTTAAACATCTTTGATAAATGACTTCCTGAAAACCATTGCCCAATGTGCTATGAACTTTCATTACGCAGCCTATTACTTTATATGTTAATTCGTCTCTTTCCATCTAAAAGAACTGCTAAATTTTACTTTGCAAATTCTAAAATTCCGTAAATTCTGATTCAAACAATTTACGCTTCTACAACCTGATTTTCAGGCCTTAAACTGCGTACAGTTTTGCCTGCCTGCCACATTTCGCTATCACGCAGTTCTTTTAATTCTGCATCAAGCTTTTCGCGGTAATCAGATTTACTGTTTGAATCGATTGATTTTTGTGATTCAACACCTGTTGCAACGCTTTTGTATAATTCTTCAAATACCGGTTTAGTGGCATCGCGGAATTTTTTCCACCAATCCAATGCACCGCGTTGTGCTGTGGTTGAACAATTGGCATACATCCAGTCCATACCGTTTTCTGCAACCAAAGGCATTAATGACTGAGTCAGCTCTTCAACTGTTTCGTTGAAAGCTTCAGACGGTGAGTGGCCATTTTTACGTAAAACATCGTATTGTGCTGCAAAAACACCCTGGATACATCCCATTAATGTACCGCGTTCGCCGGTTAAGTCACTGTATACTTCTTTTCTAAAGTCAGTTTCAAACAAATAACCGCTGCCCACAGCAATACCTAAGGCAATTACTCTGTCTTTTGCCTTGCCTGTAGCATCCTGGAAAATAGCATAGCTTGAATTCAAGCCGCGACCCTGTAAAAACATACGGCGCAATGACGTACCTGATCCTTTGGGCGCAACTAAAAACACATCAACATCAGCAGGAGGAACAATGCCGGTTTGTTCTTTGAAAGTGATACCAAAGCCATGTGAAAAATATAAAGCTTTGCCCGGAGTTAAATGTTTTTTAACGGTCGGCCATAAAGCAATCTGTGCAGCATCACTCAATAAATAGCATATAATAGTTCCTTTTTCAAGAGCTTCTTCAATTTCAAAAAGGGTTTCTCCCGGTACAAAGCCGTCATTTATAGCTTTATCCCAGGTTTTTGTGCCTTTACGCTGGCCAACAATTACGTTAATGCCATTGTCTTTTTGATTGAGCGCCTGGCCCGGACCTTGAACGCCATACCCAATTACGGCTACAACTTCGTTTTTTAAAACATCCTGTGCCTTTGCTAAAGGGAACTCTTCGCGGGTAACTACATTTTCTTCAGTGCCGCCGAAATTTAATTTTGCCATTGTTATTTGTTTTTATGATTGCACCGATTTGTTATGATTGTACCGATGCCGTGTTTTATAATTGATTCGTTTACTTTTTTGTTATGATTACGATGCCCGTTGCCCAGCCCATCTTTGTTAAGGTAATATCCTCACGGCTTTCCAGATCAGCTATTAATTGTGTTGCCTTTTCAGCATGCCCGGTTGGCCAGTTCTGCTGCGGCAGCATATCATCTATTATGTAAATTCCGCCCTTTTCAACCATCCCAAGCACCTCATCAAGTAACGAATATTTACCAGGCCAGGTATCCGCAAAAATAAAACTGAACTTTTCTCCCGCATGCTGCTTTATCCATTCGCCGCCGTCAGTACAAATTAGCTTCAGTCGTTTATCAACGCCAAGGTTCTCTTTTGCTATATTTAATAACGTTTCATCATTATCAATCGATATTAATGTCGAGGCTTCATCCATCCCATCCAATATCCATGTGGTGGCTAAGCCGGTGCCCGTTCCCAACTCGAGTAATTTACTGCATGGTTTGGATGCAGCCAACGTTTTAAGCAACGAACACGTCAACACCTCTGAAGGCATTGTAAAACCATTGGCTTCAGTCGCTGCCTTAATAGCGATGTACGCTGATGGATATTTTGATTTTATTTCTTCGATCATATGTTAGTCGTCGGTCAATAGTCATTAGTCATTGTATGATTCTAAACCTTTTACCTTTCGGCTTTCGCCTCAGATTACATTGTAAATACTTTTTGCCCCTGGTTTAAATATTCGTTTTCTATTACATCTTCTCCTGGTTCTAATCTTTCAAATTCGCGGAGTTTACGGTTAAAGCCGTCGCTGTCTTTAATAATAGCAACCCGTGCACTGCGTACAAACTCTATCAGGCCGTAAGGCTGTAAAATATTGATCAGGTTATCTGTTTCTTCGCGATGACCGGTGGTTTCAAAAACCGTATAATCTTTGCGGATCACTACAGCGCGGGCCCCGTTTTCGCGTAACAAACGCTCAACGCTTACCTTTTCGGTAATAACATCAGTTGATACCTTGTAAAGGGCCAGTTCCTGCCAGATCACATCTTCGTTGGTATGGTAATACACCTTTAAAACTTCCACCTGTTTTTCTATCTGGCGGCAAAGCTTACGTACCACATCCTCCGATTCAGTGATCACAATATTAAAACGGTGAATACTCTCAATTTCTGATGGAGAAGTGTTCAAGCTGTCGATATTTATTTTGCGACGGGTAAATATGATAGCTATCCTGTTTAAAAGCCCGATCTGATTTTCGGTATAAACGGTGATGTTAAATTCCTGTTTAGCCCCGGCCCCCTCTAAATCTCCCCCGGTAGGGGAGACTTGGTTATTACCGCTTTTATTATTGTTTTCCATTTTATTATAATTTTTTAACTCCTCCCTTCCGGGGAGGCCGGGTGGGGCTTATTTAAGCCTGATCTCACTTACACTGCATCCCTGCGGAACCATCGGGAATACGTTATTCTCTTTGGTCACCATTACTTCTAATAGGTAAGAGCCTTTACTTTCCATCATTTCTTTTAATGCTGATGGAAGGTCTGCACGGTCGTCAATCATTTTTCCCGCGATACGGTAAGCAGCCGCTACGGCTACAAAATCCGGACTTTGAATATCTACAAATGAATAACGGCGGGAGTTAAACAATTCCTGCCACTGGCGAACCATGCCCAGAAAACGGTTATTAAGGATAATGATCTTTATATTAACGCCGCTTTGCATGATGGTGCCCAGTTCCTGTAAGGTCATCTGGAAGCCACCATCGCCGATGATGGCGATAACATCCCGCTCCTGTGCACCATATTTAGCGCCAATGGCCGCAGGCAAAGCGAAACCCATGGTTCCAAGGCCACCGCTGGTGATATTACTGCGTGTTTTATTTAGCTTAGCATAGCGACAGGCCACCATCTGGTGCTGACCAACATCGGTAACGATTACTGCATTGCCTTTGGTTAGTTCATTTAATTGTTTGATCACTTCGCCCATGGTCATTTCAAGCGAGGTAGGGTTCAGCTCATCATGGATTACTGCCTCAATTTCCTGACGTGTGTAATCGTTAAATTTATTTAGCCAATCGGTATGCTCTTTTTGATCAACCAGTGCGGTAAGCAAAGGCAATGTTTCTTTGCAATCGCCCCAAACCGGTACGGTTGATTTTACATTTTTATCTATTTCGGCAGGGTCAATATCCAAATGAATCACCTTCGCCTGTTTTGCATATTTATCCAGGCGGCCGGTAACGCGGTCGTCAAAGCGCATGCCTATAGCTATTAATACATCACAATCATTGGTAAGCACGTTAGGACCATAATTGCCATGCATCCCCAGCATCCCTACGTTTTGCGGATGATCCGTCGGAATAGCACCTGCGCCTAAAATGGTCCACGCAGCAGGAATGCCGCTTTTTTCGACAAAAGCTTTGAACTCCTGCTCGGCACTGCCCAAAATAACTCCCTGACCCCAAATAATGAACGGTTTTTTAGCCGAATTAATTAATTCGGCAGCCTCCCTGATATATTGTGGACGAACAATTGGTTTTGGCCTGTAGCTACGGATATGATCGCATTTAGTATAACCCTCATAGTTGAACTTTTGGATCTGCGCGTTTTTCGTAATGTCGATTAAAACAGGTCCCGGCCTGCCGCTTTTTGCAATATAAAAAGCCTTGGCAATAACTTCAGGTATTTCTGTCGCATCTGTCACCTGGTAATTCCATTTGGTAACAGGGGTGGTAATGTTTATCACATCTGTTTCCTGGAAGGCATCGGTACCTAAAAGGTGCGCAAACACCTGACCGGTGATGCATACCAATGGCGTACTGTCGATTTGCGCATCAGCTAAACCGGTAACCAGGTTAGTTGCACCCGGACCGCTTGTTGCAAATACCACACCCACTTTACCGGAGGTGCGTGCATAGCCCTGCCCTGCATGGATGCCACCCTGCTCATGGCGGACCAGGATATGGTTCAGCTTATCACCATAATCAAACAATGCATCGTAAATGGGCATTATAGCGCCGCCCGGATAACCAAAAATGGTATCCACACCTTCAATGATCAATGCTTCCAACAGCGCTTGTGATCCCGATAACTCAACGATTTTCCTTTCTGGTGCTGTTAATATTTCCTGTGCAAATTCCATAATATTATTTTTTCATTCAGATAAAATATTTCAGTTTTAAATTATAGGCTCCTTCAGTGAAATTGTTGGTTATACAACCCGATCGATCGTTTATATTGATTATAACTTTTTTGACCAAAAACCACTTCGGTTAACAGCGAACCAACTGATAACCCAAAAAACACTTTTGAAGGCGTGTTAGTGAATGAAGATGAATTACCACTTCCAGTAGCAGCTATGATGCCAACTGCAAACAAAACACTTGCACCCCCTGCAAACAGAGCAGTATGCCTATTTTTCTTGTATGCTTTAAACTCATCCGTAGATGCAGGGTAGTTCAACAATAATGCGTTTACTTGCTTACCGTTTACTCGCTCACCATTGATTATAAATTTCTCCGCTCTGAAAACACCGGCGGGCTTATATTGAATCGGACCAGTATTTAACGACAGATTTGAGCCGTCGCTTTGCGCATAACTTAATGTCGTGACCAAAATTAAAACAAAAATCAGGTAGCCTTTTTTCATATCAAATTCAATTTATTTACATTTCATCCGTAACGCAACCTTCTGCGGCGGTGCTAACTGTTTTTGCATATTTGTACAGCAATCCTTTTTTAGCTTTAAGCTCAGGTTGTACCCAGTTGACTCGTCTTGCTGCAATTTCATCTGCAGATACTTTTAAAGTCATGGTGCGGGTAATGGCATCTATCTCTATCCTGTCGTTATCTTTTACAAACGCTATCAGGCCGCCATCATAAGCTTCAGGGGTGATGTGCCCTACTACGAAACCATGCGTGCCACCAGAAAAACGGCCGTCCGTTATCAATGCAACCGAGGCACCTAATCCTGCACCGAAAATGGCGCTTGTTGGTTTTAGCATTTCAGGCATACCCGGCGCACCTTTAGGGCCGATATTACGGATCACCACTACATCGCCGGCCCTTACGTGCCCGCTTTGGATGCCATGGATCAACTCGAACTCCCCGTCAAATACCCGGGCGGGGCCTTCAAAGCTGGTGCCTTCTTTACCTGTAATTTTGGCAACACTGCCACCTTCGGCAAGGTTTCCATAAAGTATTTGTAAATGCCCGGTAGCCTTTATCGGTGATTCAGCCGGGAAAATAATTTTTTGTGTTTCAAACTCAATTTCCGGAACATCTTCCATGTTTTCGGCAATTGTTTTACCGGTAACTGTAGGGCAGTCGCCATGCAGCCACCCTTTTTTAAGCAGGTATTTCATTACCGCCGGAACACCGCCTATTTTGTGAAGGTCTTCCATCATGTACTTACCGCTTGGCTTCATATCGGCCAATACTGGTATGCGGTTACTGATCTCCTGGAAATCATCCTGTGTCAACTTTACATCAATGCTTTTAGCCATCGCAATTAAATGTAATACAGCATTGGTCGATCCGCCTAAAACCATGATCACTACGATGGCATTTTCAAATGCTTTGCGGGTCATGATGTCGGATGGTTTAATATCTTTCTCGAGCAATATTTTTATGGCTTTACCGGCGGCAAGACATTCGGCTTTCTTTTCGTCGCTTAAAGCGGGATTAGAAGAGGAGTAAGGCAGGCTCATACCCAAAGCTTCAATAGCCGCAGCCATGGTATTGGCAGTGTAAATTCCACCGCAGGCGCCCGCACTCGGACAAGCGTTTTTTACAACGCCCATAAAATCTTCGGGAGTTATAGTGCCTGCTATCTTTCGGCCCAACGCCTCAAATGCCGAAACAATGTTCAAATCCTCACCTTTATAATGACCGGGCTTTATGGTGCCTCCATACACCATGATCGATGGGCGGTTTAACCTGCCCATTGCCATAACCGATCCGGGCATATTTTTATCACAACCGGGCAGCGTGATTAAACCGTCATAATATTGAGCGCCGCATACTGCTTCAATAGAATCTGCAATTACATCACGGCTAACTAACGAGTAGCGCATGCCCTCGGTGCCATTGCTCATGCCATCGCTTACGCCAATAGTATTAAATATTAAGCCAACCAGATCTTCTTCCCAAATACCCTGTTTAACCAGTTTAGCCAGGTCATTCAGGTGCATATTGCAGGTATTGCCATCAAAGCCCATACTTGCCACGCCTACCTGTGCTTTTTTCATATCCTCGTCAGTTAAGCCAATGCCGTAAAGCATAGCCTGCGCTGCCGGCTGGGTAGGATCCTGTGTTAAGATTTTGCTGTACTTATTTAATTCTGTGGCTTGTATCGTATCGTTTGATGTACTCATTATTAATAGGCTGGTTTAGCTGCTTATATTAAAATTTTAAACAAAAATTAAAATTACTCAGGTGTTGTAAATTGATATTTGTAAGTTAGATATAGCTTAAAGGAATAGCAAGAACTAAAACAATTTATTTCATTTAGTATTTAATACTGAATAAAGTAAATTATTCCGTATTAAAATCCGTATAAATATAAATTTACGATATAAAATATTTAGTAAAACATACCAAAGTTCAAAACGGTATTCGGTATGTTTTTTATGCATGCATAGCAAATGCCTGTTTTTCTTCCTGAAATGGGAAGATTGATGTGCAAATTTGCAAATATGCGGATGTGAAGATGAGGTGCAAATGTGCAGATTTGAAGATGTGCAGATGGAGAATATGAGGTCGATTTGCTCATGGAGAAAATAAATTGCATGGTGGCGGATAGTGAAAATTATCCACCCTATCCACTTGTATCCATTTTGTAATATCGATACCTCTAAGTTCGGTGCCGATACTGTTAAAGCATCCGTGCGCCACGGTTATAAGCGTATACTAATTAAACGCAAAATCCTTCCCTGCGATCAGAATAACAAGAGCTAGATGGAATAAAACGGGTGGTGACAAGGTTGCCCGGAATCCTGATTGGCTTGATTTAAGATTTTAGATGGAATAATCAGGGTAATCTTTTAATCCTGATTAATCAAGGTTCAAACAAATAACGCAAAGGCTTCAAGATGCTTCATTGTATTCAGCAAAGTGGAATCTACAGATAATCGCCCGCCAAAACGTATCATTCTGATCCTTAAACCACTCACTTCCTCAACAAAATACAACCCAATCAACCAGCCGCAAAAACTTTTTTACCCAACCACTTGAAAATCAAAAAATAAGTCAGTACTTTTGCAGTCCTTAAAATAAGGATAAAACAGTAAAGACAAAAAAGGAAAAATGCCTACTATTCAACAATTAGTTAGAAAAGGTAGAGTAGCTATGGTTGACAAGAGTAAGTCACCAGCGTTGGACAGCTGTCCACAGCGAAGAGGAGTGTGCACCCGCGTGTACACCACTACCCCTAAAAAACCAAACTCAGCAATGCGTAAAGTGGCCCGTGTGCGCCTTACCAACGGAAAAGAAGTTAACGCTTATATCCCGGGTGAAGGTCACAACTTACAGGAACACTCAATTGTATTGATCCGTGGCGGACGTGTGAAGGATTTACCAGGTGTGCGTTACCACATCATTCGTGGTGCATTGGATACATCAGGTGTTGCCGGCCGTAACCAACGCCGTTCTAAATATGGTACTAAACGCCCTAAACCAGGTCAGGCAGCAGCTGCGACTAAAGGTGCACCGGCTAAGAAAAAGAAATAATTAGGAGGATAGATAGCAATGAGAAAGTCAAAACCAAAAAAGAGAATTATCCTTCCTGATCCAAGGTTCAATGATACGTTGGTAACAAGGTTTGTTAATAACATGATGTATGATGGTAAAAAATCTACCGCATACTCTATATTTTATAATGCCGTTGATATAGTTGAAAAGAAAACTAA
>JAQNCM010000485.1 GCA_029237615.1 Mucilaginibacter sp. | reverse complement strand
TGGCAGCGATTAATCCCTTGCAAGTATAATAATCTTCAATAAGGTCAATAGTGGGAAGCGTATCTGACCCAGTAAATACTGATATATGTCCCATATCAGAAACTGCGGCACCTTCTGGTAATACCATGCCACGCATTGAAAAATTATGTGCTTGATACTGAATTAGATCTAAGTTTCCACCTGTCAACTTTGCATATTTTGTTAGTATTTTATTGTATCGATACGCAGTCGTAGCAGAGGTACATGGTTGCCACAATACGTCAGAAATCAATGTTTCAAAATAATTAGTCACCCAATAAAAATCTGGATGCGTATTTTCAATCGTAAACATAGGTTGTTTAAGTTTTACGTGAGTGCCTTCGGGTACAGCGTAAAATTCTAATGGGATATATCCCAAATCATGCAATGCTGCGATATGTTCTACGCCAATTGTATTTGGGCCAAGATAACCATCTAATCGGCGTTGATAGTAATCCAATACTTGTTGTTTCGGAACATCAAAAAATGTTTTCTGTGCTAAATCCATGAAAAATTCTTGGAGAAGATATTGCAATCCTAAAAGGATAACTTTCTCTTGACCCTTGATACGACTACCACGAGGAGTAAAATTAGAATAAATGTATTCTACAATTCCTAGCGCATCAAACATGGGCTTATGCCCTACTTTGTATCCATCCGTACAGGTAATAAATTTAAGCAATTGAATCTCCAATAATTGTATCAAATAATGTTTCTAATTTTAAGACTGTTAGTCTTTCCGATGATTCTAACTTACAAAAACTATTCGTTGTTGTAATGTGTGAAATTTTTGCAGGTAATGCGTCTAATCCTTTCGAAAATATTCCATGCGAGACAAACAATTCAAGCGTTGAATTTTTCGCTACTGACTGTTCTTCAAATGCATTTGTTAATAATTTGAATGTATATCCACCATCACAAATATCATCCACGATAATATAATGGCCTTCTTTTGTTAATTCTGGCATTGAATAACCTGATGATAATTCACCGGTTTCGGGATTACGTTTCTTCCCACATACTATTAGTTCTGCTGTGGGATAAAAATGATTTCTAAATCCTGTAGCACGTTCTACCGCACCTTTATCGGGTGAAATAATACCAACAACATTTTCTCTTAATGTGATATTTAAATCAATGGGTAAATAATTATAACTAAAAATATATTCATTTATAACTGGCGAATGCACGTCAAATACATTAATTATGATTCCGGTAGTATTAAACATGGACGTAACAATTGAAAGTGTCAGTGCAGCTTTATTATCTGCAACCTTATCCTGCCTTGCAGCCGGAAAATATGGAATAAATATTTGTAATTTTTTAATAGTTTCTTGACGTTGTAAAGCTTCTAATAATAATGAAGCGAACGTAGTCTCATTCCATGTTCTAAGCTTTAGAAATAAAAATACGTTTCCGGTAAAAATTGGAACCTTGATATGGGGTTCACCACCGGGGAAGAACATTGTGGAAATGCCCAAAGCTTCATAATTATCACTATCTATAATCGTCACATCTTGCAGCATTATAATTTATTCCAATTAGTTATTGTGTATAAATCATAGCAGAAGAAAATGGTACTGTCAAGCTGTTATAATTATTAAAATATTTATTAAAATTAATGAGACTAAGGCCCTGATAAATAATTAATTCGAGATGTATTCACCAATGATGAGCTTATTTCCAAAATTAAAAGAATTAATTAAAATTATCACACCGGGGATAATCTAAGTGGCATTATCGATTATTCAAACAGGCTCTACCGTCTATCCAAGCGCTGGAACGACTCCAACTTTCGCCCCCACATCTGCTGTAACCGCTGGTAATAGTGGTTATTTGTTAATGGATTTCGTCGAATCTACTTCGATGAATATTGGAACACCGACTGATAATCAGGGAAATACTTGGGTATTAGTTACAGACGGTACCCATTCTGGATCAATTAAGAATACCGGTGGTATAACACAAGCCGTAATTTACAAATGTGAAAGTTTCATATCTACTGGCGCATTAACCATTACCCAACATTTAACCCCCGGTGGCGGTGGATCGATAGGTGGATTCTTAGCCTTCATCGAAGTCTCAGGAATGGCAAGTTCCAGTCAAGAAGATCAAGTTATCACAGGTTCAACCGGTGGTTCAGATTCAACCACAAAAGCATTTGCAACTTCGACTTCTAATGCCAATGATTTATTATTAGCCTTCGCATTCTCAGATTCTTCAAATATTGGAACTGGTCATGCTGTTCCTTCTGGCTGGACACAAATTGCTGTTAGTCAAGATGGTACTGCTGGTGCAAATGGTATCGCCATTTACCAATCGGTAAGTGCCACAGGAACATATTCTACAACTATGAGTTGTACGAATGGGAGTACCGGCGGATATTACATGGTCATGGCCGCATTGAAGAGTGGAAATGTAACGCCCACTCCTACACCTACTATATCAATAACGCCAACAAATACTCCAACAATAAATACATCTGCCACTCCAACACCGACCATTACTCCAACAGTTACTCCAGTAATAAAAACATTGACCTATCGTTCACTTGCGAGTAATTCCGATACATCCTTTGCCGTGAGCACCATTGCAATTGCAGCACCTGCCGGTATGGCGGCTGGTGATTTAGAAGTTATATTTTACACATCAGATGCTATATCCCCTACTGCAGCACCTACTCATACAACTCCAACAGGTTGGTCGCTTGGATCAAGCAATACTGGAGTAATTGGAACATTAAATGTCAGAGTATCAGTATTCTACAAAATTGCAGCTGCCGCTGAAGGTTCTGTTACATGTACATCGAGCGCCAACAGTGCGCAGTCTGGTGTACGCATTGC
>JAQNCM010000238.1 GCA_029237615.1 Mucilaginibacter sp. | reverse complement strand
AAATTAATATGATGTTTGATGGCTGCATTATCCGCCGCCACCAGTAATGCGCCATTGGTAATGAGTTGGTGTAATGCGTTAATATCGTCAGCAAAAATACGATCATCCTCAATATGCGACACCTTTTCGCGTACCAAAGCATGGCAGGCTTCCACAACCGGAGTTGATTTTAGCGGCCGCCTAAAATCCATCGCCTGAGCAGCGTAAAGCAGCTCAATGGCCTGTATGTATTCCAGGTTATCTATTACCTGGTGCAATTTGCGCCCGCTAATTGAGCCCATGGAAACATGATCTTCCTGCCCCAACGAGGTAGGTACACTATCGGCGCTTGCCGGGAAACAAAGTGTTTTATTTTCGGTAACCAGGGCGGCGGTGGTGTACTGCGGTATCATTAACCCAGAATGTAAGCCGGCATTATTGGTGAGTAGTTTGGGTAAGCCATAACGGCCCTCGCTCATCAGGTAACAGCGGCGGTCGGCAATGTTTCCTAACTCTGCTGCCGCAATGGTGGCATAATCCAGCGCCATAGCTAATGGCTGTCCATGAAAATTGCCTCCGCTTATGGTATCATCGGCATTAAAAATGATAGGATTATCGGTTACTGAGTTCAGCTCAATTTCGGTGAGCTCCTTTAAATGCAGCCAGGCATTACGCGATGCGCCATGTACCTGCGGCATGCAACGCAGCGAATAGGGGTCCTGCACCCGGCCGCAATTGATATGTGAATTACAGATCTCAGAATCCTTTAATAAAGTAAACAGGCGGTTAGCAACATGTTTTGTTCCTTTATATGGCCGCAACTGATGCAAGCGGGCGTCAAACGGCCTGGCTGAACCCATCAGGCCTTCTAAAGACATAGCCCCAATTATATCTGCACGGTTCAGTGCGTCGTTTAGCCGCTGAACCGCTTTTAGTGCAAAAGCAAGGATAAACTGTGTGCCGTTGATCAGCGCAAGCCCTTCTTTTGGTCCTAAAATTAAAGGCTGTAAACCATGTGTACTAAGCACCTCGTTTGCCGGGAATTTTTGTCCGTTGGTATACACTTCGCCCAAACCAATCAAGGGCAAAAATAAATGGGCTAGTGGGGCTAAATCGCCCGAAGCGCCAACCGAGCCTTTTTCCGGAACTACCGGGATAATATTTTGGTCGATATGCCAGTTGATTCGTTCAAGTGTTTTCAACGCTATACCCGAATAGCCTTGTGCCAATGCATGCACCTTAGTGATCAGCATTAGTTTGGCAATTTCTTGCGGGATGGGATTTCCAACACCTACGCTATGGCTTTTAAGCAGGTTAGCTTGCAGTATGGAGGTATCGGCTTCAGAAATGCGGGTGTCACAGAGCGGACCGAAGCCTGTATTGATGCCATAAACCGGGTGTTGGGCATGTACTATCTTTTCAACCTGCAGCCACGATGCGCGTACCCTTTGGGTAATTGCGCTATCAATCACACCTTTGGTTTTCCCCTGTGTAATATCCAGGCAAATGCCGATGGTTAAATGACTATCGCCGTAATTAAAGATTTTACTCATTGGCTGCGGGTTTTGGTTCAACGGATAGTTTGCTGCCGATCCTTTCGGCCAGGCTGGCGTTCTTAAAGGCGATTTCCAATGAGCTAATTGCAGGCAGTAATGCACGGAAGCCGGGCTCTTCCACAAGCAGATCGTCCATTGCCTGTAATATGGCATCCCAAACGGGTAATATCTGTACCAGGAGTTGCCAGCCGCTGTCGGTTAATTGTACCATTTGCCTGCGGCCATCATCAGTACAGGTTACGGTCGCAACAAGCTTCCTGTTTTTTAAATTGGTGATGAGCTGACTGGCGGCAGGGTGAGAAACCCCGGTTTGTTCGCTCAGTTCTTTAATGGAAAGCTGGTTGTTTTTTGATAAAAGATAAAATGCCGGGAACCAGCTGGCATCAAAATCGATCCCTGCGTTTTGGTAGGCACGGTTAATTTCTGCCAGAAAGTTTTCACTGAGCCGCCGCAGGCGGCTACCCAAAACAAGGTACCCAAGATCTTGATATAAATTCATTAATGCAATTTATATAAGTACTTATATAAATACAAATGTATTTGGAAATAATACTGAACTGTCTATCGGATCTATACTCAACGATATGTTGTCACAAACTACCCTTCTTATGCTGTTTGCCCCATTTAATCATTTCATCCACCACAGGGGTAAGGGTATGACTATAAGACGTCAGCGTATAAGTGATACTCACCGGGCGACCATCGTGAACGGTGCGTGTAACCAATTTATTTGCTTCCAAGTCCTTTAGTTCTTTTGAAAGCACACGGGTAGTAATTGAGGGTATATTCCGCTGGATATCTCTGAAACGGTTTTTACCACCATACATCGACATCAAAATAGGTACCTTCCATTTACCACTGATCATTTGCAAAGTATCCTGAACATAGCCGATTTTATCGGTCATGGTACTAATGTCTTGTTTCATTGGTATACTTTTAGGTTTTGGTATTAAATGTATATCAAAATATCGATATAAACAAACAGTAAGCCAAATAATTAATTATAAGCCAGTGAGTTAAAAAAGTCGTCCTTGCCTTTCGAACTTTTGCCGTTAGGTACCAGCACCACCAAACCGTACATTTTATTGCCGATAATAACCATATAGGCGTAAAGTTTTAATTTCTTTTCCGCATTTTCACCGTCAACGCTGTAAGTGTAATTACCTTTCCATTTATCAATTTTAACATCGCCCAGGGCTGCTCCCGGCATTTTGGATAACATTCCTGTTTTCAATCCGTCGGCA
>JAQNCM010000203.1 GCA_029237615.1 Mucilaginibacter sp. | reverse complement strand
GACAGGAACAGGCTCCAATGGCTTAAAGCCAAAGTTGATCAGCACCGACCTGATCTCACCCAACAGCCCCTGCCCTACCATCTCCTTCATTTTTTTATAATGCGGATGAAATTTCGTCCATAGCGCGTCCATTAAAAACACCTTGTTTTCTTTTGCAATGGCAATCATTTCTGTAGCCTGCCGTGTATTCATTGCAAATGGCTTTTCGCAAAGCACCGCCTTTTTATGGTGAAGGCACAGCAAGGTATTTTCATAATGATATACGTGCGGTGTAGCGATGTAAATAACGTCGACTTTCTGGTTTTTAACAAGGGCTTCGTAGCTGTTATGGCTGTATTTTATATCGAACTCCTCCCCAAATTTATCGGCAGTGGCTTGTGAACGCGAGCCAACAGCGATTAATTCAGCATCTTGCACCAGTTTGAGGTCCGAAGCAAACTTGCCAGCGATACGGCCGGCGCCTAAAATTCCCCAACGAATTGTTTTCATGTTGTAAATTAAGTTATATAAACAATGAATTACAACACCACGGAGGATAATGAATACGTGATTACTTCCTAACGGCGTACCCTAAACCTATATTAAAGGAAACAAATACAGCGCTTTGTTTTTGATTTGGGCCACTATTTTGAAGCGAATAATTGTTTATTCTCCAATCGCCGGCATAGGTATTGAAATAATATCCAGCTCTTACACCAATGGGGATGTTGCGTTCAATGGTAAAGCAATCTGTCTTTTTGGGTTTAATTTTTATCACGTAATCAAATCCGGCACCTAAGTCAATACCAAAATTCGGCTGATAAAAAGTTTTGCTGGAGGTGCTGTTTAATAGTTCATTTGAAAAGCTGCCGGTGCTTTTTATGCGGTTATTATCACGAACATCCAGTACTGCTGCCGATAAGTTGATACCTGCAAAGGGATATAACCTGAAGGATGAATTTTGCGACACATTATATCCTGCCCTGAAATAGGCCTGGTACTGGTTGTATTTTACTTCGGTGTTATTTTGTGACGAAGTAGCAACCGGCGTGAAACCGATACCGTCTTCCATAATCCAGTTGTGGCAAAGATGACTCATCGAAGCATTTATCCATAAATTATTTGCATTGATAGAAGCAAAACCATTTTGATTGAGCGCATTGTTAAGCTGACTGATATTTGCTTTGCGGTAGGTAAGCTGTATTTGTGCCGCTCCGGCAATATCGTGCCTGAACCACTTATGGGTTTTAACAGTATCAGTTTGCTGGGCCTTTACCGAAATGGAACCGAATAAAGCCGCAATTATAATTGTAGGGAAAATAATTTTTTTCATAGTTAAGCATACCAATTTATAAAATGACGATTTAAGTCGCCCTTTGTTTTTGATAACTTACGTTTTTTGTTGGCCGGGCAGATGTTTGTTGCGGCGTTTATTTTATTGTAATTGATAAATAACAGCTTCGTATGGCCTTAACTCAGTATTTACTTTTGACAAAGCATTTACAACTTTATTGTCATAGTTATTCAATAGCAATTTTGCATTTGCGCCATTATATGTTGTGGCCGCCTTTGCTGCGGTATTAGAAAAATTTAACAGGATCAGCAATTTTTTTCCGTTCATTTCCCTGGTGTATGCATATACGTTCGGGTTGGACTTATCCAATAAAGTGTATTTACCGTAAACCAGGGCAAGATTGTCTTTTCTGAGCTTTATCGCCTTCCTGAAATAGTTCAAACAGCTGTTGGGATCCTCTTCTTCTTTTGCGGCATTGATAACCGTATAATTAGGGTTTACTTTTATCCAGGGTGTTCCGGTGGTAAAACCAGCATTTTTCGAACCATCCCATTGAAAAGGAGTCCTTCCGTTGTCGCGACTACTGAATGCGATCTCTTTCATAAATACAGTCATATCGCTCCCAATATTTTGCTGATGATGGTATTCGTTTAAGGTTTGAACATCGCGGTAATCTTCAATTTTTGTAAAGCCGGGATTGGTCATACCCAGTTCATCGCCATTGTAATAATACGGCGTTCCCCGCATGGTCAGGATAAAAGTAGTAAGCATTTTAGACGACAGATCCCTGAAAGCAGGTGTTGGGTTGCCAAACCTGCTCACCAGCCGCGCCTGGTCATGGTTTGCCAAAAAGATAGAAACCCAGCCTTTCTCCGCAAAAACGCTATCCCATTTACTGAATACCGCCTTAAAGTGGAGCAGGCTGTAACCTTTTGATCGGGCAATACCAACACCGTCAAACGCATAAGCCATATTAAGTTCATGGCGCCCGGCATCCACCATGTTGTGTGCATCCTCATAGGTATTGCCGGCACCCTCTGCAACGCTCATTACATTGTACCTGCTCAGCACTTCTTTATTCATTTGTTGCAGGTAACCATGCAGGTTGGGCACCATTCCGTAGTACTGGTTAAAGTTTCTTTCAAATCCCTTAGGAAATGCCGGGAAAGTGGTATCCTTCGCCGCGTACTGAAAAGCATCCATCCGAAATCCATCTATCCCTTTATCCGCCCAAAATTTCATGATGCCGTAAACTTCCTGGCGCACTTTGGGATTCTCCCAGTTAAGATCAGGTTGTTTACGCGAAAAGTAATGCAGGTAATAAGCATTTGTAAGAGAGTCATACCGCCAGGCATCGTGGTTTATATCAAATAAGCTATAGCGATAAGGCGGTTTACCATTCTCCGCGTTCCACCAGTGGTAGTATTCGCGATAAGGGCTGGTGCGGGAGCTGCGGCTTTGTTTAAACCACTCATGTTCATCGCTGCTGTGGTTTACTACCAGGTCCATTACCAGTTTAATCCCTCGGTCATGCATGCCCTTAAGCATGGTGTTAAAATCATCCATCGTACCAAAGTCACTCATAATATTGCGGTAATCGCTCACATCATACCCGTTATCATCGTTTGGAGAACTGTAAATAGGATTTAACCAAACAACATCAACCCCTAAACTTTTAATATAGTCCAGTTTAGAGATAATACCTTTCAGATCACCCACACCATCACCGTTGTTATCTTTAAAGCTTCGGGGATAAATTTGATATACCACCGCTTCTTTCCACCATTTCCTGTCTTTTATGGTTGAAGTGCCGGTTTGCCCAAAACAGTTCGCGGAAAAAAGCACAGCTATAGCGAGTGCCGTTAAGGTTATTGCGGATATTTTCATAATTGGTTATAATATGTAAAGATAGGAAATGAACCTAAGTGATGTTCGTTTAATATTAAAAGAGGCACTAATTTTTTAATGATTAACGTTAGTTTTCTCTGAATAGAATAAGAATATTTAGGTTTGAAACGATTACCCATTAATGGTGAGATATTTAAGTAAACAATATTATAATATTTGAATGTACTGGTACGAAGATGAAGTTAAACGCCTGGAAAAAGATAGCCGGGGAAAAGTTGCTGAAGCCGAAACGATTTTTTATGGAAGCTCCTCTATAAGGCTGTGGACCAGCTTATATAGTGATTTCGCAGCCTTAAAACCTGTTAATCTGGGCTTTGGCGGCTCAACACTGGCGGCTTGTGTATGGTTTTTTGAAAGGGTGATGGTTTCCTATCAGCCAAAAAGATTGATAGTTTACGCCGGTGATAATGATCTAGGAGACGGCAGGAACCCCGAAGAGGTATTTATTTTTTTTCAGCAACTGGTAGTAAAGGCAAGAAAGCGTTTTGGCGATATTCCTTGCTACTTTATATCATTGAAGCCAAGTATCAGCCGCTTACAAATGATTGATCAATATAAGTACACGAACAATTTAATTGAAAATGAGATTATAAAACAAGCTGAAAACTGGCAGTTTATTGATATTTTTAAGGCAATGATTGATTCGGCAGGTAAGCTTAAAAAAGAGAATTACGTTGATGACGGATTACATTTAAGCGAAAAGGGTTATCAGCTATGGAAACAGGTTATTTATGACCGAATCTATGCCGATCATTAACCTTTATTTATTTTAAAGTAATATGTAGTATGCATCTTTCTGCAAAAAGCAATACCAAAATGAACAGAAAATATCACAATTGGTATAGCAGCAGCTTGCAGCGAAACATTGAGCTCCTTATCTTCGGGCACAGCGGCAGGGCTGTACTTTTATTCCCAACCCGTATGGCGCGATTTTATGATTACGAAAACTGGGGAATTATTGATGCGCTGCGGGATCGTATTTATAAGGGCGAACTGCAGCTTTTTTGTGTTGACAGTATTGATTCTGAAAGCTTTTATAACAAGTGGGTGCCTCCTGCCGACCGTATCAGCCGGCACCTGCAATATGAACAATACATTTTGGATGAGGTGATACCGCTGATGCGGGAAAAAAATGATGGAAACTATTTTGAAGCGGCCGGATGCAGCATGGGTGGCTACCACGCAGTTAACCTCGCGCTTAAATATCCCTGGCTATTTAAAAAGGCGGTAAGCATGAGCGGAAGGTTTGATCTCACCAAACAGATACAGGATTTCAGAGACCTTTTTGAAGGATACCATAATGAAGACATCTATTTTAATACCCCTTGTCAATTTGTTGCTCATTTAAACGACGGCTATCTTTTAGATGAGATCCGCAACGTGGAGATCATATTTGCGATAGGTGAAACTGATCCGTTTTTATCCAATAATTATGAGTTAAGCGAACTGCTTTGGAACAAAGGAATAGCCAACCACTTATATGTTTGGAATAAATATGCGCACCGGCCGCGTTACTGGAAACAAATGGTGCAGCATTATTTGTAGGGAACATAGCAAGGAAAAAATGCCCAATAAAAACATTTACGTTATCAAAACTGCAACTAAGAGTGCTGAATCAATATAAAACAAAAAACATAGTCTTTCATAATTTACACCGGCCACTGATTATAATTATTGAATAACCGGTAGTATTATCTTTGAACTATTATGATAAACTTTAATAGTTTCTTTTACAAAGTCGGTATTCTTTGCATGGTTAATATCAACAAATTGCTGCGGGTTCCTGTCTGTTAACGGGAACCATGAGCTTTGCACCTGTATCATTATTTTGTGGCCTTTTTTAAAGGTGTGGGCAACATCGGGCAACGTATAATTTACCTGCGTTGGCTTACCGGCCACAAATGGTTCTGGCTTAGCAAAGCTGTTACGAAATTTACCGCGCATAATTTCAGCGCGTACCAACATCTGGTAACCGCCCATTGGGTATCCGGTGGTCGGGTTGGGTGGCGTATTTTCGGGAAATACATCTATCACCTTCACTACAAAATCTGCATCTGTATTTGTTAAGCTAACCATCAGGTCGGCAACTACCGGGCCCGCTAAGGTTATATCGTTTGTCAATATGTCAGTATTATAAACCAATACATCTGTGCGGCGGGCGGCAAAGCGTTGATCGTCATCCATATATTCGCGGGTACGCCTTGAATGCACTTTCTCTGAATAAGGCACTGGCCGGGCCGGGTCGCTCACGTAGCTGTCAAATGTAGGTTTTGTGCTGTTTGGGGCTTTAAATGATAGTTTACCATTTGGCTGCAGGTAAATTGGTGTTAGTTTAATATCAGCCACCGGCCATTGCGAAAATTTGCGCCATTTATTTTCACCAGAGAAAAAGACAGTTGCCTTGCTTAATGTATCAGTCCCCTTCCCCTTTAAATAATAATTAAAGAACGGAACTTCCATATCCTGGTAATAAAGCGAGGTATTGCTGTCAAATAGCACATTCCCTAAATGAGTGCCATCGTTACTGGCCCATTGCCCGTGGTACCATGGGCCTATTATGAGTTTGCTGTTTGTTGCAGGGCTTTGCTTAACCAAGGCCTTATAGGTGTTCCATGCGCCGTAACCGTCTTCAGCATCAAACAGCCCGCCGGTTATCAGCATAACGGGTTTAACTTCTTTTAATCCGCTACGCGCATCACGGGCTTTCCACCAGGCATCCAGGTTGGGATGGTTCATCATATCGCTCCAAAATTTCATGGTATCACCACTCAATTTGGTAAAATTTGGTAATGCACCCATGTTTAAATAATAATCATAATTATCCTTATAATTAATACCAACACCTTTGGCACCCTTTGCAGAAGGTGTACGGCTCGGTGCGCTAAAGCCATACGCAACGTGAAAATCAAAAGCATCCATAAGCATTAAAACGCCGTTATGATGGTCGTCATCTCCAAAAAACCGGTCGGTAACCGGTGCCTGCGGGCTAACCGCCTTTAGGGCAGGATGCCCGCTTAGCGCTATCATGGTAGCATAAAAGCCGGGGAATGATATGCCTATTCCACCAACGTTGCCGTTATTGTTATCAATATTTTTTACAAGCCAGTCAATAGTATCGTAACTATCACTTGCCTCATCAATATCCTTATTTGTTTTTTTATTGGGGTTAAAAGGTCGAACAACTTCAAATACACCCTCGCTCATGTACTTGCCGCGGATATCCTGGTTAACCAGGATATAGCCTTCACGACAGTAACGCATCATATAACTGCGCCAATAGGCCTTATAAGTTGTTCCATAGGGCGAAACAGAATATGGGGTGCGGGTAAGTAATATGGGATGTTTTTCTGATTGATCTTTCGGGATATAAATTGATGTAAAAAGCTTAACACCATCACGCATCGGTATGGTTACCTCTTTTTTAATATAATTATTTACAAACCAAGTTGAATCGGCATTTTGTGCGCTTGCTATAATTGGAAAAAAAAACAGGATCAGCAGGTTAATATTTTTCATACAGGATATTGAAACTTTTGGGGTAAATATATTGAATTCAACGGCATAAAAAACCAAAATCAATCAAATTAACGGGGGTGTCAATCTGATTTGAAATTTTTCACGTCAGATTGGTAAACAGGAGGCCTTTCATCGGGTGAAAGAAGATAAAACTTCACGTTATTAAGATCTACATTTTTTACATGCCGCAGGAAAAGCCCGTAAGCCGGCAAACGATCGCCAAACATCGTATTTCCGGGATAACCCGCCGCATTTTCAGGTATTTCCGAACCTGTCCCGTCCATATGCTTACCGCCACCCTTGCTGATCAGCATAATATCCCTTAACACAATATTTTCTATATCATGACCGGGTACGCCGGTGATTGAACTTGGCAGCAAGCTATTTGATGTAGCTGTTACGTTACTGATGATGATATGGCCAACCGGTCCGGGCTGGTATTTACGATTTCCGAGTTTGATGAATATGGGCGTTTGCACACCTGTTATGCTGATATTGCTGATCACCACCTGATCGATGCTTCCACCATCAACTGCTTCCAGCGCTATTCCCGCCTCCCCGGAAATACTATCTGCAACGCTATTGAGTCGCCTGCGGATTTTTCCCATAACAGAAACAGTTGCCTTTTTCAAAACACAATTACTAATGGATACATTTTGAAAACCGGCATAGCTGGCGGTACCCATTTTTATTAAATTGCAATTGGAAGCAACGATGCAATTTGTGATGCTCACGTTCTCAACCAGCTCATAGCCATCGCTTTTCATGCAGATCCCATCATCATCGCTATCAATATTACAATCGGAAACCGTTACATTCCGGCTATCTATGTCGATGCCGTCATTATTTAAATTGCCGTGGTTATAAACAGAGATGCCGCTTATTCTGACACCGTCGCATGCAAAATAGTGTTGCATCCAAAATGCGGAATTCATCAAATGAATATCCCTGACGTTAACATCTTTGCAGGCCACAAACATGATCACTTTAGGCCGGTTAGGATCATCATCCTGCGTTTGAAAATCCTTACTTCTTCCGTTACCATTAATAGTGCCTTCGCCAATAATACTGATATGGCTGGCCCCGTCAGCGTAAATGAGGGCCCGGCTTGGCATTGATGGCCAATTAGGCCTGTGAGGAGGCCTTGTTTTAGCCGAAACCGAATTAACCGGATAATCCTTTAAATAAGGGCTGCCTATCAGCTCTGCCCCTTTCATAATCGATAAAGTAACGTTGCTTTTTAAATAGATGGTGCCAGTGTAATACTTGCCCGGTGGTATTAATACTATTCCCCCTTTTTCGGCGCACTTGTCTATTGTCTTTTGAATAGCAACGGCGTTGTTAACGTTGCTTCCTTCTTTAGCCCCGAACGTAACAATATTTAAGAATTGCGCATAGGTACAGTTGTAAAATAATACAATCAGTATGGAGAATATAAGTTTCAATTTCATTCCGGTTATTTTATTTGAGTGATAAATTAGATAAATCTAAATTAACTTAAAAAATCTTTCAGCATTACAATACCTTTACAATTTTTGTAAACAAGATATCCCGTGATGATTGGCCGACGCTGGTATGTGGTAGATGATGACCCGAAACCGGTCTTTGCCATGGGTATTCATGGGCTGTAAATTATTATGCATTGACCTTGGATATGAGAAAAGATTTATCTATTTACCGCATTTTTACGGCGGGTCATACGGGGGCTTCGGCATATTTTCGGTTAGGTTTGCTAATATAAATTTATCCTGAATTGACGCAGAAAACAAAAAACCGCCTTTACATAGCAGTAAAGGCGGTTTGTGCGGAAGAAGGGACTCGAACCCCCACGCCTCGCGGCGCCAGATCCTAAGTCTGGTGCGGCTACCAATTACGCCACTTCCGCGTTTTGATTTTTAAGAGGCTGCAAAGATAGATTTTTTTTGAAGATTTCATAGATTAATTTAAGATTTCGATGAATTAAGCGTTTTATGCAGGTTTTCAAAATAAGCTGGCGCATGCAGCAGCCTGCTCCCATACCACGAAAACAGCTCACCGTCAACCAGTTTCACTATAGCGCCGGGGACTAACTTCTTAAATTCGTCGATGTGTTTATTTTTAAAAGGATAGGGTTCAGAGGAAAGTAAAATAACATCAGGGCTCGCGGCGATGATCATTCCGTTATCAACCTGGGGATATCTTTCCAGCTCAAAAGCGTTTAAGAGGCCGCATTTTTGAAGCATATTATCGATAAAAGTGTTTTTACCGACTACCATATAAGGTTTGCGCCATATCAGGTAGGCCACCCGCAAATTTGTTGATGGTATAATCACTTTATTAAACAGGCCGGCGATTGCTCCGCCAAGCACTTTTGCTTCTATTTCCCTGTCAACTATGATTCCTATCCGTTCAATCATATCAATAGCGCCTGGCAGATCGCTGATGTCGCTGATCCAAACGGGGCAAAAGGTCATTAGTTCTTCCAGCTGGCTACGTTCGTTCTCTTCTTTATTGGCAATGACCAGGTCAGGTTTTAGTTCCCTTATTTTATCAATATCTAACTGTTTGGTTCCGCCAACTTTGGCAGTCACATTAAATTTATCCTGCGGATGAATGCAAAATTTGGTAATGCCGATGATCTCCTCATTTAAGCCTAAATAAAACAGCAATTCCGTTTGAGAAGGCACTACCGAAATAATCCGGTTTGGTGCGGCTGGTAAATTGATCTCCCGGTTTAATTGATCGGAATACTTGGGCATGGATATATAGTTGGAAAGTTGTAATGTTGGAAAGTTGTAATGTTGGAAAGTTGCAATGTTATCCATCATAAAAACAAAATGAAAATGACCCAATTACAAATGACCAACCTACTGATTATATATCTGGTAAATCCCTTTCACATTCCGCTCTGTTGCCGAACCAACCAGCACGGCTGTAATTTTCTTTTCTATCATTAACTGTTCCGCCTGGTGAATAAACTCGTTTTCCTCAATAAATACTGGCGTTTTGGTCATCATATCAGGAATGGTAAGCTGCGTCGTATCCGGATTGTGCATTAAGGCACGGCGGAGGTCGCCATCGGTGATAATACCTTTTACATGCGCTGCATTTCCAACTATCACCATTCCAAGGCGTCCTTCAGACATACGGAGCAATAACTCTGTAAAAGAACAGTTTTCATTGATGAACGGTAAATTATCGGTGCGCATCAGGTCTTTTGCCTTTACCAGCAGTTTACGGCCCAGGCTGCCACCGGGATGAAAGCGCGCAAAGTCTTCATGCTGAAACTGGCGCGATTCCATTAAAGCCACCGCAAGGGCATCACCCATAACTAAAGCCGCCGTGGTAGAGGACGTGGGCGCTAATGACAAGGGACAAGCTTCCTGTTTAATACAAATATTAAGGTGGTACTTACTGTTTTTAGCAACCGTTGAATTGGGGTTGCCCGTTATGCCGATGATGGTGTTTTTATTCCAGGTTAAGAACGGGATAATTTTAAGCACCTCATCCGTTTCGCCCGAGTAAGAGATCATGATCACAATATCATTCGGACTTACCATCCCAAGGTCGCCATGGAAAGCTTCGCCGGGATGCAGGAAAAAACTGGGAGTGCCGGTGCTGGCCAGGGTAGCTGCTATTTTTTTACCTATAATACCCGATTTGCCAATCCCGATAACGATCAGTTTGCCGCTTGTATTCAGTATGGCATTAACAACCTCAGTAAATTCGTCGTCAATGGAATCAGCAACATAGCGTAATGACTCGATCTCAATATCAAATACTTTTTTAGCGATTTCTTTCATAAGCCTCACCCTAAGTCCCTCTCTGGCAGAGAGGGACTTTTTGTTATCGTTTTAAATATAAATATCTTCAACCCCACCCTAAATCCATCTCCGGTAGAGAAGGACTTTTAATTCTTTCCCTGCCGGGGAGATTAGAGGGGGCACAACGGTGCCATCACCTTATCCAGGTCCTGCAATTTAATCATATTGGGTCCGTCACTTAAGGCATGGTCAGGATCCGGATGAGTTTCCATAAAATAACCGTCGGCACCAAATGCTTTCGCTGCCAGCGCCATCATGGGTACAAAGGTACGGTCGCCGCCGGTTTTACCTCCTGCCCCGCCCGGCCGCTGTACGGAATGCGTGCAATCCATGCAAACCGGGTAGCCAAAGGCCTTCATATCGTAAATATTCCTGAAATCTACGGCCAGGTTGTTATAGCCATACATATTGCCCCGTTCGGTTAAGATTACCTGGTTGTTGCCAGCCTCTACCACCTTTTGGGCCGGATAAAACATATCATGGCCCGACAGGAACTGTGCTTTCTTTATGTTCACGATCTTACCTGTTTTTGCAGCTGCAACCAGCAGGTCAGTTTGGCGGCATAAAAAGGCGGGGATCTGTAATATATCAACTACTTCGCCGACAATGGCAGCCTGGTAGCTTTCGTGTATATCGGTGATAAGCGGCAAGCCGAAGCGCTCTTTAACTTTTAGCAGCATTTCCATGCCTTTCTCAAGTCCGGGGCCGCGGTACGAATGTATGGAAGTACGATTGGCCTTGTCAAACGATGATTTAAATATCACCGGTACGTTGTACTTCTGCCCTGCTTCGGCAACTTTCTCAGCAACGGTGTAAAGCAGTTCCTGGTTTTCCATTACACAGGGGCCCAATATAAAAAACGGCTTCTGCCGCATTTGTTCAAATAACATACGATGTAGAATAATGTGTAAAGATGAGAATTTTTTGTGAAGTTGGGAAAGTCGGAAAGTCCGAAAGTCAGTAAAGTCCGAAAGGCCGAAAGTAGATAATTGTACCTTGTTAATCTTGAACTTATTTCTCTTCCGGGCGTCCCGACTAATTACAATTTTTTTTTCCGGACTTTACTGACTTTCGGACTTTCCGACTAATTTTACCACATGAACTACTTTGAATTTTACGGCATCAACGAATCTTTTACGCCGGATGCTGCTTTGCTGAAGAAAAAGTTTTATGAGCTGAGCAAACAGTATCACCCGGACTTTTACGCCAATGAGGATGACGAAAAGCAGCAGGAAATACTGGAATTATCCACCCTCAATAATAAAGCTTATCAAACCCTCTCCGACCCTTATAAACGTCTTGAATATATATTAAAGCTCCATGATTTGTTAAATGAAGGTGCAAAACCACAGCTTCCGGCAGATTTTTTGATGGAGATGATGGACATTAATGAAAGGCTGATGGAAGTGGACGATGCGGAGCAATTAGGACATCTTACCAATGAAGTGCTTGCTGTTGAGGATGATATCCGTCAAAAGCTGAATAAGGCAATGTCTGGTTATGCACAGTTGAACGACACTGCGAAAGAGGAACGTTTGAACGAAATTGCAGATTGTTATTACAGGCAAAAATATTTGTTGCGTATTAAAGAGAGTTTAAATACATTTGCAACCCGCTTTTGAACGAATTAATCCACCGTTCATACAGGAATGCCCAGATGGCGGAATCGGTAGACGCGTTGGTCTCAAACACCAATAACTTCACGGTTGTGCCGGTTCGACCCCGGCTCTGGGTACGAAGCCCTCCGACAAATCGGAGGGCTTTGGTGTTTTGGATGATTTTAAAATCGTGATCTTTCTGAACAATTAGCATAATGTCCATTTTGGCTCTTTGGGATATGGCACTTCATCCTCTCCCGCCTTGTTATTTTTGTAAGCTATCGCTTCGGGAATATCCGTCTTTGGCAGGTGTACATGCACTATCACGTTGATGGCAATATCCGGCAGTTGGGTTAAAACTTCTTCCAGCTCATGCATATAAGTTACTTCAAATCCCTTTCCGCCAAACACGTCAACCAGTTTAGCGTATTTCCAGGGATGCGTTTCATTGTAAGGATACACGTTGTTAAGGTCTTGCTGTTCATAAGCTATTTTGCCTTCGCCCCTGAAAGGATTCGGGTTAACCAACATTTGCTCAATGCCGTATATCTCGTTATCCAATACAAAAACGATGGTATTATGTCCTAATTTATTCTGGGTAGATATGGCCTGACATGTTTCCTGGAAGGCACCGTCACCGACAAAAACAACCGCTCTTTTATCCGGCCTGGCGCATTTCACCCCTGTTGCAGCCGGTACTGAATAACCGATAGAAAGCCAGGATGCCTGCGCTACAAAGCCGTTAGCCTCGGCTATATGGATACCCTGTGCGCCGAGCAATGGGAAACCGGCATCAGCCACCACTACATGTTCTTTAGTGATAAAGCTATTGATGCGGGAAAAGAACCGGTCATAGGTAACAGGTTGTGCATTTATCTCTGCTTCGGCAGCGTTAACAACAAATTGAGCGTTTGATAAACCTGCCGGATACATGTGATACACCTGAGCTTTCGTTTTAACCAATGCTTCTTTCAAAAAGACCAGGAAATCTTTCAACGATACATTTGGCTCATATCCTGCACCAATCCTTACACCAGTATGGCTTGCTAAAACAGTACTGTCTGTCCATACATCAAAACCACCCAGGTTTTTTCCGGTGGTCCAAACTCCGAGGCCGATCTTCAGATCCGCCAGTTTGAACCGCTCCTGCACATCCTTTGGCGAGGCGTTGCCGTTAAATACCCCTTTAAATTTCGGGTGGTCTTCTGACACGATCGACTTACCCAGGATGGATGTCACAAACTCCACTCCTGTTGCCTCAATCAATTCCAAAAATTCCTTTTGCAGCTTATAGCGCTGAATTTCAATGCCACCCCAAAATATGATCTTTTTACCTTTAGCGAGCGCGGCAACATGATTTGCTGCTTTTTGTGCGTTTTCAGCGCAGCCCTTTAAAGCGCCTTGTATAAGCGGCGCTACAGGTGCGTGGCATTTCATACGCCACACATCCTCAAAAACCTCCAGGTATACCGGCTTGCCGTATAAAATACAGGCATCCAGTACGGCATCAATCTTATAGGGCGCATCAATGCAGCTGGTTACCTGTTGTGCGGCCACTGTTACGTTTTGATATACGTTGATGTTGCTGTACATATCACCTGTCATGTGGGATGAAAGCAGCCCCTGAGCAATATTTTTGAGCTGATCGCTGCTTGTAGGCGCGCCGTTGATCACCAGCACCGGGCAGTGTTCAACATAAGAGCCTGCCACCGAATTCAACAAAGTGAATGCCCCTACGCCGTAGGTTACCGCCACCGCAGAAAACCCTTTGAGGCGCGCGTAAGCATCAGCGCAGTGACCTGCATTGATCTCGTTGGTATCATTTACCACCGCTATCTTTGAGTCTTTGTCCTCGATGATTGTATTTAAAAAAGGCGCCGTGTAATTGCCGGCTATGCCAAACAGATGGGTAAGGCCCATTTGCTCCAAACGTATTTGCAAATATTTAGCTACGGTGATCTGGTTGTCTGCCATCTTATTTAGGATTATTTAAGTTACCAACGGTTTCATTTACCTCAAGTGCTGTGCGTATACCAGATTCTATCGCGCCCTCTATCCAGGCATGTTTGAGCGATGTGTGCTCACCGGCAAAATGCGCTTTTCCATTCCACTCGGTCGAAATGATATGTTTTTGCAGTAAATGAAGCTGGCCGGGGTTAAAGATGGCTGCTTCCCCAAAGGCATAGGGATCGCGCATCCAGCTTTGGGTAGCTGCGCCAATCACTTTCTTTTGTTTATTGTATTCCACATTTTTATCGGTTACCGGTGTGATTACAGCGAGATCGGTGATACGCTTCTGCTCTTTTTCGTCGTCAGGAGCGTGCATGATCGCCAGGTTTTTTAAGGCATAATAGTACCTTTCATCATCGTCCATTGAATCCCATCTGCTCGCTTCGTCAGACCAGCAATAAGAAGCAAGGATCACACCGTGCTTTGAAACTATTCCGCCGATATCCATACTCGGATAATAGACAAACCTGTTGGAAAAATCGGTGATTGATCCACCGCCTACAATATTGTAGGGTTCTTCTTCCCACCATCTTTCCCTAAATTCCAGCAATATCTTGGTAGCGGAATCGTAGTGCAGTTCCCTGATGGCCTTCCGTTTCAGTTGTTCAAAACCCGGTTTAATATAAACATGGCGAAGGGACGAAAAAGGAATGCTCACAATCACTTCGTCAAATTCCTGGTCATCCACCGGCACATCAAATACCTTCCTGCCCGCGCTTCTGTAAGCCTCGTCGCTGCGCTCAACCTCTACATTGGTGGTTATCTTTACCTTACCGGTTTTCTTATCCATAAACAGGCCGGTGACCCTGCAATCAAAATAGGTATTATCCCCCAACTGATGCTTCTTAAAATATTCTGTCGCCAGCAGGTCGGTTCCTCCTACAATCTGCATAAAGTCGGTATCGTCCTTAATAACATTAGCCTCAATAAAGCTCTGGATAAAGTCATAAGCCATCCGTGACTCCAGGTTTTGGAGCACACCAATCATTTCAATCGCGTTGTCAGAATAAATGCTTTGCTCTACCAGGAAGCGCCTCATTGAGTACTCGCCAAAACGGGTAATCAGCGCTGGCCAGTTTTTTTGAGGATCCTGTTTGATAAACGCCTTTAAAGGGTCCAGCAGGTTCGCCAGCAGCCGATCCGCACGCTGAATTCCAGCAGCACCCATATCACTGCTAAGCAGGTTATAATCCAATAGCTTATTGATATCCGCACCGTCTTTAAAAACCACGTTCTGTACTACTTTTTTGTAATTGACATAATACAAGGTGTTGCGGGTTCGCGCAGGTATGGAGGCCTTTTTAGGGTCCGCCTGGTAAGCTATTGCCTGCTTCTTATCCACTGCCACATAATAAAATGGCTCTGCCTTGAGGCCCAGCTGCTCAATGATCTTAAAAACCATTTTGTGCACTGTCGGAATCCGCATTGCCCCTGCTTCCGCATACATTGTATCATCTTCGAATACCTTTTTATCGGCAGTGTTCCTGAACGTTTTGATACGGCCGCCCACGCGGAAATTCGCTTCCACAATGGTCACCTTATGGCCTGCTTTTTTTAACATGGCGGCAGCAACCATACCTGCTATACCGGCGCCTAAAATTAATACGTTCTTGGGTTTGAGGGTCTTTGGTATGCCCTTGTCTAAATAGTTAAGGTAGTCTGTGATGATTTGGTCATCACTTTCATCAAGCAGGCCGTGCAGGTAATTTTCCATATTTGTGATTAAGTTTGATTAGGTTGCTTTCTCCTGCCCATGAGCAGGTTTCACCTGCTAAAAATAGCAAGATTATTATAAATTACAGGTAGCCGATAAAAAATATATCGACCAGCTATACAATTTTTAATATACTTTACAGGAAGACATCCGATATAGCAATTGTCATGAGTTGCAGATGTGACCTGGCGCGGGAATGACGTAAGATCCGCTGTTCATAGATTGTATCTACGGATTGGCTGTGCCGGTAGTCAAAGACTACAAGCATAGGGTATCTGAAGTCAGAGACTTCAGACAGCAGGGTTTTGAAGGATAAGCAAGTGTCAGGCTGTTTTCCCCTTTTCCGATGAATCATATTCGAACAGTCCCTCCACCAGTTTCTTCCATTGCGGGCCGGACAAGCCCATCCGCGCCAGCAGGGCTACCGTCGTATTCCTGATCTTATCGTGCAGGTCAACATCTGCATTGTTGGGCGTTTCGTTGCGGCCGTGCAAACCTGCTCTTATGTTTCTCCCATCCCGCCGGATGATCAGCGTGTTCGTTGCTACATCCTGAAAAAAATGTGCGACTGTTGCATCGGGCTTTCGCGGATCAAGCACCGGGCGTACAGTCATCAACAGGTATTCTTCGGCGGTTTTGTTGCTGCCTTCGGTGGCTGTCTTTTCAATCATAACCCATTCCAGGCCATCACCTGCATCCGGACCGGGACCCGGCAGATCAATGCTGATATAAAACCCTTCGGCAGCAAGGCCAAACAGTTCATCACCCAAATTATTGCAAAGTGTGAATTTAGCTGAGCCCGGCCCGGCATACTCATGCCAGTTACTAACGTCTAGGAAACGCTTGGTTGCCTGTTTGAATGCTGTATGCGCTGCCGTTAAATCGTCATAAATTTTTTAGTGCATAAAATCTGCTTGCCCGCCGGTTTCCTGCGGTGGCAATTGTTGTCCGGGCTGTTCCATAAAACTCTTTAAAAAGATAACGCAGGCGCCGAAAGCTTGTTTTTAATAAATCATTCAGCGAAAATGCAGATGTGGTGATTTTGTTATAATAATTGCCGGCAAGCGGACTACAAGCCGGGACGCTGCGAAAGTGAAGGGAAAGGCATGGTTTTGAACGACCAAAATCACTGACTAAGATCACTTTTCCGGGCCAGTGGCATCATTTCCCAGCGCTTCACCTCAGTCTACATTTGCTTCATATTAAAACAGAAACCAAATGAAAACAAATTATTTTACCAGCCGCAACACGATGAAGACTATGTTCATCACTGCAATCATCTTCTTAGCTATTACTCACGTAAAGGCTCAAACTATTTATAAGACATCCCCTGGCCCAACCGAAAGTATCAAAGTATTGGGGACATCAAACGTACATGACTGGACGATGACTTCGACCGGAGTCACAAGCCGTGGGTCATTTAAGTTCGAGGGGGGACATCTTGCAGCATTGCGGGACTTCAGCTTATCGGTAGACGTGAAGACTTTGAAAAGCGACCATAGCTCAATGGATAACCGCACATATAAAACTATCAATGCTGATCAATATCCGAAGATCATTTACAAGTTAAATTCAGCAATAGTTACGCTGGTATCGAAAAACAAATACCTTATTAAAACAACAGGCGACCTAACTATTGCCGGTGCAACACAAATTATAACGATGGAGGTAACTGCCCTGGTGGATATAGATAACTCTATTACCTGCACCGGGACGGAAAAGATAAAACTAACCGACTACAAAATAACCCCGCCAACATTTATGCTGGGCGCCATGAAGGTTTATAACGACCTCGATATCCAGTTTAACCTCGTCTACAAAAATTAATATCACTACACTTTATAAACTCAAAACATTATGAAAAATCATTATACCCTATCCGGCCTATTAGCAATCGTTGCATTAAGTTTTAGTACGATCAGCTTAAAGGCACAGGAGCTGCAATTTTTCCGCCCGAACGATCAACGGGGCATCAATATATTCGAAACCTCTAAAAAAGACACTGTTCCGTTTACCGGGCTTAAGGTAAAAATTGGCGGAAATTTCGAATTAAGTTTCCAGTCATTAAGGGACCAGAATACAGCCATTCCATTAACAAAACCCGGATTTACAGGTAACGTAAATAGTTTGATACCACTTACCAATGGTTTTAACCTGCCAATGGCAAACCTGAATATAGATGCTCAATTAGCGGACGGCATCCGATTGAACCTGACATCATACCTGGCATCCAGGCACCACGAGGATACCTGGGTAAAAGGCGGTTATCTGCAGATTGATAAGTTGCCCTTTCTGCATAACGACCTGATAGATTACATGATGAAAAGCATTACCATCAAGATCGGGCAATCCGATATTGACTATGGTGATCAGCATTTCAGGCGTTCGGATGGTGGAAATACCATTTATAACCCCTTTGTAGAAAACTATATTATGGATGAGTTTGCAACAGAAACCGGGATGGAAGTTTATTATCACCATTCATCAGGTATATTTTTAATGGGTGGTATTACCAACGGTGAGTTAAATGGAACTGCCGTGGCAGCTACTAAAATCGACTCAGCAACAAAGCAGCTAAATAAATATGCCGCAGCCTTTCACGGAAAATTAGGTTTTGATAAACAGATCAGTACTGATTTGAGGGTAAGGTTATCAGGATCATTCTATACCGTTAGCAGCGCTAACAGCAACACACTTTTTGGCGGCGACCGCACCGGATCGCATTATTATAACGTTATGGAAAATCAAAATGTAGCCAACGGTACTACCTTGTCTAATGCAGTTGACTACAGTCCGTTTTCGGGAAGATTTAACCCTGGCTTTAGTGAGGAGGTACACACCTACATGGCTAACTTTTTTTTCAAATATAAAGGCCTTGAGTTTTTTGGCACTTATGAAAATGCACATGGCCGGTCTATAACAGAAATGAGCAACCGCCAGGCCGTTCAATATGCTGCTGATTTGATCTACAGATTTCCTGCAAACAAAGAGAACTTTTGGGTTGGTTATCGTTATAATACCGTAACAGCAGCCATTGTTGGCAATCCGCAAAATGTAATCGTTAGCCGCAACGTTGGTTCGGCGGGTTGGTTTATGACCAGGAACATTATGGTGAAAGCCGAATACGTGCACCAGCAATATCAGAATTACGCCGCAACCAATATTTTGAACGGCGGCAAGTTTAGTGGTTTGATGTTAGAGGCTTCTATCGGATTCTAAGTAATATTTAAAACAAAAACAGCCCAATCTCGGGCTGTTTTTTTTAATTCAATATCATGTTAAATAAAAAGACCCTGGTTATTTACCTGGTGCTATCAGGAATAACAGCATTAGTTGGTTTGGGACAGGAAAAGGTACCTGCGGAAGTAACAAAATGGGTAGTATTGGAAAGCAGTAACCTGAGAGTTGACGGCAGCACCAATGTCAACCAGTTCTCGTGCGAAATTCCGGCGTGTACTGAAGTTGACACCCTGATAGTTTCCCGGCGCATAGCAGGGAAGGAAGTTACCTTGTCGGGAAGCATCGACCTTAACATTCAAAGTTTTGACTGCCATAACAATATGATGACCCGTGACCTGCGGAAAACGCTGAAGGAGAAGCAATTTCCAAAGCTTTATATCAAATTTTTGTCGCTAAATGAATTGCCTGATATGACAGGAACGCCTTCGCCGATAACCGGACAGATAGAAATAGAAATTGCAGGGGTCCGTAAACATTTTGAGGTGAATTATCACATTTCAATGAATGCCCAACAGCAAATACAGTTGCTGGGCGAACGTGCTATCAACTTCTCTGATTTTAACCTTATACCCCCAAAAAGACTGGCCGGACTGGTACGTGCAAAAGATAAGCTGAAAGTGGAATTTCATTTGAATATGAAGACAATTAAATAGACAAAATGTGCCGAACATCACTTTTCCGGCGAACTGAGGTCATGGTACAGGATAGGCCTTTCTGCCATCTTTGAGACATAAAAACTATCAAATCATGGTAACAACAACAAATGCTCCGGCATCATGGATATCGGTAAACTCCGATCAAAAACAACCTTTTAATTTATGGCACAAATGGTTGGCAGTAGCCGATGGACAGGCTAAATATCAAGCCGTTTGGTTTATTTTTTCGCTTATTTTTATGGGAGTATTATGTTTGCCTCTACCCGCATTACTTATTTACAGTTATAACGCGCCAATTGTAGTTTTGGTGATTTCGATGACATTATTCTTTTCCAACTAAATATCCTGTATGGCCGGTTCCGGCATTCGTACCACGCTAACTACTTTTGCTGTAAGTATGATCATTTACATCCTTATGGCAACACTATTCTTATTATAAAATTATCAGCACCCATCAAATATACCATTGAAAAAGGCGCCCCGAATGTCGGGGGCGCCTTTCTATTTGTTAATGTTGAAATACTTAAACAGGTTTAGTGACATTGCAGCCATTGCCGCAAACACAGGCTTTACCAACGCATTTAATCTGTTGCCACAAGTCCAGGTTTTTAATGATTTGGTCGGCGTTTGCCTGCATGGCTTTTTTTGTTTGCAAACTAACCGGTAAATGGCACGGAACGTTGGACAATTTAATCCCCAACTTTTCAGCCGCTTGTTTATCCATATGCGCTGTACTTTCTGATCGGGTAGCTATGTACCTTATCCCCATAGCGGCAAGCTTTTCTATTACCAAAGATGATACATTATCATTTGCAGCAACCAATACAGCATCCTTACCTGCTGCATAAATTGCCGTATCCAGGTTTAAAGCGTTAGATATGAGTGTGATATCGTGTTTCTTTTGATTTGCCTTTGCCAGGTATTCTTTTTCAAAAGGGGCTATACTGTAGGCTACTACTTTCATCGGTATTGTGTTTTGGTTGATACAAAACTACCGGTAAACATAGCGCTATCCTATGAGCGGCATCAGGCAGAAAAATGATCCTTATCAGTTTTTCATTTTTGTGATACGCGGAAGATCGAGTATGGTAATGGTACTGCCCTTCTTTTCTATCAAACCCTCGTCCTTGAAATCGGATAAAGTACGGCTCACGGTTTCGGTTGCCATGCCTGCCATAGCGGCAAGGTCCTCGCGCGAAACTTTAAAGCTTTCATCCATACTGCTTTGTTTGCGGTACAAGCGCAGTATCGCCTCCGCCATTTTTTTCCGGACAGAATGATACGCCAGCTGCAGCAATTGTTCTTCCTTTTCGCGAATGTCGTTAGCCAGCAGCTTGATAAATTCACGGCCTACTTCCGGGTATAAATTCAGCAGTTGCTCCAGTTGGTCTTTTGGGATCAGGCAAAGCGCGCTATCTTCTAAAGCCGTTGCTGTATCCGAATAAGCTTCGCCCGATAGCATGGCCTGTACCCCTAAATAATCATCAGTGGCATAAATACCGGTCATCAGCTCACGGCCATCCTCTGCAAGTTTTATGCTTTTTACCTTTCCGCTTATCAGCAGGTATATGCCGCTGCCCTTATCGCCTTCATAATAAATAACCTGGTCTTTTTTAAACTGGCGGTTTTTGCGTTCGTGGACAATTTTTTGTAATTCGGCCAGTCCGCCGCTTTTGGACACCAATGCGCTTAACTGACCGAGCGATTTACTATAAAAGTTTAGCTGGGTATCTTTCTTTTTCAGCCTGCTCTCAATGGCATTCAAAAGCTCCATGTCGTCAAAAGGTTTGGTAAGGTAGTCGTCTGCTCCCATCTCCATCCCTTTGCGCAGATCGATCCTTTCGGCCTTTGCTGTTAAAAACACAAAGGGAATAGCGGCCGTTTCCGTATGCTTGTTAAGCATGTACAAAACACCATAGCCATCCAGTTCAGGCATCATAATATCGCAAAGGATAATGTCGGGTATATTTTTCAATGCCAGTTCAACACCCACCTTTCCGTTATCTGCACTAAAAACAGTATAACCTGCCAGCTCAAGTATTTCAACAATATTTTCTCTTATATCAACATTGTCTTCAATTATCAATACTTTCTTGCTCATACTATGTTGAATGTAATGGTGAATAGCGTTCCCTGGTTAACTTCGCTTTTAAAATCGATCTTTCCATGCATCAGGCTGGCATAACGTGCTACAATATTCAGCCCGAGCCCCGTCCCCGGTATATTGCCGGTGTTATGCGCCCTGAAAAATGCTTCGAATAAATGTTGCTGATCCGTTGCGGGTATACCAATGCCATTATCCTTTACGGTTAAAATGCATTCCGATTCGCTGATCTCTGTGTTAAATTCGATAAAGGTATTCTCCCCAGAATATTTAATGGCATTGGCAACCACGTTGATAATACAGTTGCGCAACAGGTTTTGATCCAGGGTGACCATATTATGTGCACCGGTATGCTGGTAGATGATGCTTTGGTTTTGCTTGGCCACCATTTGCATTTCTTCGGTTATTTCTTCGGCCAGCTTTACCAGGTCGAAATTGCTGAAATACGGTTCTACTTTACCCGCCTCCAATTTCTCCAGCGACAAAAAATCGTTCAATATGGTAGTGAGGTTACCCACCGCATTTTTTATTTTGCCAACATGCTTTCCCACATTCGGGCTTTTAAAATCTTCTGCATATCTCTCTATCAATGACGCCGATAACTGTATGGAACTTAAAGGCGTTCTGAACTCGTGCGAGGCCATGGATACAAAACGGCTTTTTAACTGGCCTAATTCCTTTTCTTTAACCAAAGATAAGCTTACCTCTTCCTTAGCATGTTGTAATGCCTGCACGGTATCGCGTAAAGAATGCGTACGTTCCTCCACTTGTTGTTCCAGGTGAGCTGTGTATTCTCTTAATTGTTGCTCTGCTTTCTTTTCCCGGCTTTGATCATGAATAAAGCCCGTATAAATTTTTCTGCCGGAGTACTGCACTTCGCTTACCCCAAGGCGGAATGGAAATTTTGAGCCATCCTTTCTTAACCCGGTCACCTCGCGGCCCTTGCCAATAATATGCGGATCGCCGGTGTGCTGGTAGCGGTGGAGATATTCGTCGTGCTGTTCCCTGTCGGGCGGCGGCATGAGCATGGCAATGTTTCTGCCGATCACTTCTTCCGGTGAATACTGAAAGAGTTTACACCCGGCAGGATTAATAGATTCTATAATACCACGATCATCAATGGTGATGATGCCGTCTATCGCATTGTCTATAATAGCTTTTAGCAGGGCAGCATTTTCCATAAATTAAACTGAAGATTGAAAGCGGAGAATTACAAATATCGGCATTATAACGCAGACATTGGGTAATTATTAATATTGGGGAATGGTTGATCATAGGTAACAAGCATGATTAAGCTGAAAGCTTAACATATTTTAGGACGAAGCAGCCTTTTCACTTCTAACCCGCCCTACATCAACCAGGAAGGCAAAGTTACGGGAACGCTGCGCTGCATTTCGCGCCAAGCTGAATGAAAACTAATTTCCATTTTTTTTTAATTTCTTTTAATTCATGTACTTAACAATAGGCTAAGCACTTAGCGTTAAAAACCTTTGTTTTATTTCAAATATCACTCACTTTTAGAATTGTTTATGACCGCGACAGGCAATATACATGTAAATAAACCGTCTTAAGAGGTATAAAAAGTGTTCGAAAAATATAAAGCTATTTAGAACACCTATTCATAAGATACTGTCATTGTTTTTAACTTAAAGTTACAAATTTGCAATATTCTTTAAAATTCTAAGGCACACCAGCCACCATTTCTGAAGGATTTCTTTTTATTTTAAATCGGGTTACCCGGTGTTTAACGCATATAGATTTATCCATATGCTCTCAATACGCATTAATAACAATTTTTAATATAAACTAATAATCAAATTAATGGAAACACAAACAATCAATGCAACAAATTTAAAACTCAAGGAGTTTTTTGTTAACCAGTTAAGGGACATTTATTGGGCAGAAAAAAAACTGTTTAAAACACTGCCTAAGCTAGAGGAAGCCGCTACTACTCCCGAATTAAAGGATGCATTTGATCAGCATAAACATCAAACACAAACGCATATGGAGCGGTTGGAGCAGGTATTTGGCATGGTGAACGAAAGAATCGATTCCACCAAGTGCGCTGCTATTGCAGATATTGTGGATGAGGGTGAGGAGATTATTGACGAAACAAAAAAGGGCACGGCGCAAAGAGATACAGGCCTTATTTTTGCAGGACAGAAAGCTGAACATTATAAAATTGCCACCTATGGCGGGATGGTAAACCTTGCTAAAAACCTGGGTTATAATAACGCGGCAGATGTATTAAGGAAGACGCTCGCCGAGGATAAGGCTGCTGACGCATTGCTGATGCAGATCGCTGAAAGAAATGTCAATTATCAGTTAAATTAAAAACAAGATAAGTCTGCGACATTATTTTATTTCTTAAACTTTAACCAGTATTCTTAAATGGATACTGGTTTTTTTATAAAAATCTGTAGTTCATCCGGGTCCTGCTTGGGTTTTAATTCCGCTGTTCCGCTGTCCGTAGATTGCATCTACGGATTGGGTAAACCTGTAAGTACTGTCAAAGACAAGCATAGGTGTTTGAAGTCAGAGACCTCAGACAGTGGGTAGCATTATATTGGAGAGCAATGATATTTATATCTGCAAATAAAAACAGACTTGGATGCAAAGACCTACATGAATGCTCAGATTTATGGGATATTTACGCAACTCAGGAAATAAAAAGATTTTTCAAATAATATAAGCCCGGGACATATGAATCTCCAAATAAAGCACCGTCTCAACCTCCCGGATGGGTAACTATCTACAACCTTGGACATTGGAATATCTAATGACTAAATGCTTATGGTTCAAGTCATTAAATGTTTCCTTAAGGCGTAAGTATTCATTCCACTCCTTTGAAAACGCGTTAGAAAGATATTTAAAACGTTCTAAGTCTAGCGCTATATATTCAATAGGACTAATAGTTAGGTTTGTACTGCTCATAACATATAAATCATTTAAAAAATACAAAAAGCCCGTGATTACTATTAACAATAAATTTAAAGAGTGATATGTATTATTACAAGTTCACTTTATTCTTAAGAGGAATAAATAAAACCTTCAATTTGCATAATAATCTGCTCCACTTTCAAGACAAAATCTTGGTGAAAGTCACAAGAACGCCGCGCCTTTGGCCTTTGCGCTATATGCTCACAATCCGGCGGAGAAAAGGCATGGCGCATACTTAGAAAACGCAGAAGATTCTTCTCTGCGTTCAGAATGACAAACCAGGCATCAATATGTAGCAGGAATTCATATCTGAGCTGCCTCCTGCTTTTTTTCTTCGCAATCAATATGAATAGTCACTTCGTTGGCGAGGATCATGCTTTCGCTGCCTACGCCAAAATCCAGCCTGTTCATTTTAAATGTGGCTTTAAGTTCAATCGTGTTTTCTTTATCAATAAAAATAAAAGGGATTTCAATTTGCTTTGATTTGCCTTTGATGGTAAGCGTAAAAGTCCCTGTGTAATTATTGCCGCTTTTATGCTTAAAGGCAACCGATTTGAATTCAATTTTGGGATAGTGAGCAACATCGAAATAGTCCTCGCTGCGCAGGTGCTCGTCGCGACTGGAGTTGTCAGTATTGATGGTATTAACATCAACAGAGGCTTCCACGGTACTTGCGTTTAGACTTGCAGGGTTAAAACGAACCCTTGCTTGAAGTCCGCCGATGGAGCCGGAGGTATTAATACCCATATTTTTAACCTCGAACGTTATTGCCGACCGTGTAATTGTGGTCTGCGCATTTGACACGCCTGAAAGGGCGGTTAAAATAAAAACTAAAAAAGCGAGAAATTTCATAATAGCCAGCATAAAGCCTTTTTGTTAATGTATAATAAAAGCAGCGCATTGTTATTTACCGGAAGGTGGCGCTCCGGCACCGCCTGGCGGAGGGCCTCCCGGGCCATGATGCTCTTCGGGTTCCTTTGCCTTGGGGTGCGATACCCCATGATGGCAGGTATTGCAATTAACGCCCGAAGCTAACACCATGCCGAGTGTATCCTTTTTGGCTTCAAAAAACTTCTTATTGATCTTTGCGGTCATCACGAACATATGGCGTGCGGCGGTTTTCTCCGGTTTTGCATCACTTGCGAAATCCATTTTACCGGTTTGTTCATTACGTGCATGACAAAAAGTACAACGTACCCCCAGAGAGGCTGACCAGACATCCATCTGGTGATCAAGTACACGATAAGGTATATTTTTAGGAAAAACCTTCAGGTTTACCAACTTTGGCGGACTTTGTTGTTGTTGAGGTAATGTAGCAGCAACACATAAAGAAATTACTGCAAGTACACTAACGGTTACAATGAGATGTTTTTTTAAGTGCATAAAATTGTTTTTTGGTAATGCAAGATAATGATGCACAATGTCAGTTTTTTTTTAAACCTACCGGGACAGGAAACTTATAGACAGAGGGGTGATTTTAACCGATGGTTGCCGGGGCTGTACGCAGATCTTATCTGCGGATCAGCTAAACCCTGTAGTCTAAGATTACAGGCGTAACTTATCTGAAGTCTCTGACTTCAGATAGCGGAAAAGCGGGACAATGACGCGTGGAAAGAAAATATTCAAATAACTATCTTAAACTGATAATTTAAGTAAAATATTATATAATACTGTTTTACAATCAATTAAACGTATTACGTAAAGTGTTCCACCCGTTCCAAACGTTCCAGGTGTTCCATCTCACAAAATGGAACACCCCGGCTTAAATGAGCCGGCTTCTTATCTCGGGTGGAGATACGGAGGTTTGCTTTTTAAAGAAATATTCTATAGCTTTCTATTATCTTGTTTGCCAGAGCGGTATTAAGGCCTCCTCCCGATGCGTCTTTTTATTTTCTTTCATGGATAAATGTCATATTTGTAAAATTATGTGATAATTAACTTTAGTATGAAAAAAATATATTTGATACCAGTTTTATGTTTATTGCTGTTAAGTGCAATAACTTTTCGTGCACAGGCACAAGCCTCCCCAAAACCCATGCAAATGCCGGGCACCGGTTATCCATGGAGCGATCGTGAATTACTGGAACCATCCGTATTAGCCGCGCAAATTAAAGGAGGAGCTGGTACTACTCCGCTTATTTTCAATATTGGATCGGTTAAAGATATAAAGGGAGCTAAACACATCGGTCCCGTTGGCAAAGCTGAAAACCTGGAAAAATTCACTCGTGCTTTGTCCGCCTTACCTAAAAATACCGAACTGGTTATTTATTGCGGATGCTGCCCTTTTACTAAATGCCCCAACAATAGACCGGCCTTCCTTGAGTTGGAAAAATCAGGGTTTACTAATGTTAAAGTGCTTAACTTGCCTGTAAATTTAAAAACTAACTGGATAGCTAATGGCTTTCCATTAGCTAAATAGTG
>JAQNCM010000187.1 GCA_029237615.1 Mucilaginibacter sp. | reverse complement strand
TTGGCCTTGAAAGCGTTGATATGGATGATTATGGTCCATTCTCCGGTGATAGCCGCATTATCCATGCCCAGTCAATCCTTATGATGATAATACCACTACTATGGTATTTTAGTGAGTTTTTAAAAACACCGAAGTGGAAGAATTTTCTTCTTTTTGCATTTTGCCTGGTAGTTATCCTGATACATCAGCACAGATCTGTGTGGGCAAGTTCAATTTTTGCAATGCTGGTATTTTTATTCGCTATTACGCGAAATAAGTTTATTGCGGTTCCTAAAATAGTAAATCTTGTAATTATAACTTTAACCGCTGTACTGGTGTTGGGCATACTGGTTAATTATATCAACCCTAAGTTTACCAACCTTATGTCTGATCGCTTTAGCGAAATTTTAGAGCCCACCCGGGAGGGTGGTACTGGCGAGTTCAGGCAGCGGCAGCGCGAAGTTTACGTGGCCCTGGCCACCAAACGCCCTGTTTTTGGATGGGATTTTGAAGGCTTTGACATGCACAATCCTTTAGTAGACTGGTGGCCCGAAAAATCCGGTCAGCATTTTCACGAAGGATATGTTGAAATGCTGTTTTATTTGGGCATTACCGGCTTTTTACTAAAATACTGGTTTTTATTTTATTTGTCTGTTAAAGCATTTAGTAAAAAATTAAGCCGGGAGTCTATCATACTTATAGCATTCTCGTTATCAGGCCTTATTTTTTCATTTAGTTATGTATTGCCGCTTATGTTTTGGGGGCATGTTGGGGTATGCCTGTATTACCTGGAACGGAAACCGGTTGAAGAAGCGGAAGAACTGGAGGAAGCGACTTACGAGGATCAGGAATTAAAAGAATTAGCACCATATTAATAATCAAAAATTTAACCGATGAATTATATATGTACATGGTTTTGTGCAGATGAAAAAGGCGAAGAGAGCATATTTCCACAAACAGGACAAATGTCTTCCAGCCAAAAGCACCAGGATATTTATTGGAAGTGCATCATATTATTTTATGTAACCAGCAAGCGCTTCAATAAAAATCAGGAACACATTTTATATACAAATGTAAAACGGTTGCCAGTTGTTGAGAGAAAGAGTGTAGAGCAAATACTGTTGGAACTGCAGGTAAAAGTGGTATTTACCGATTTTAAGTTTAAAACCCCCAAAGGTTATTTCCAGATGTTTCAGAACCAGTTTTATGAGTTTTCTATTCTTGAACATATTGTTAATAATAATAAAAATCCGGAAGACAACTATCTCATATTAGACTCTGATTGCATCTTCCTCAAATCTGCCCGGGAACTATTCGACGCAGCTGCCAAAAATAATGGTTTCCTGTCTTTCGAAGATGATTGTACTACGGAATTGGTGATACATGGGTTAAGTCGCCGTGACATGAAATCTTTATATGAAGAATTATTAAGTAAGAAAGTCGAAGAGATTCCCGGCTATCATTTAGGCGAGTTTTTCCTGGCGAGTGTAAAAAATATCAACATTATATTTTCAGATTTTTTGAAGTTGTGGCCCCAAATGATGAGGCGGTTTGAGGCAGGGCTGCCAAAATTTAATGAAGAGGCACAAACTCTTAGTTATATTTATTATAAAAATGATTTTAAAGCGAGTCCGAGCAGATCAATGATGAAGCGGATATGGACCAACCCGGTGTTTTATAGAAATACAGAACCATCAGATCTTGATTTATGTATCTGGCACCTGCCCTCAGAAAAAACATTTGGCCTTGCTGATCTTTACCGGGTACTTATTAACACATTGCCGGATAACGGAAGAGGGTTAAGCGATGAGATCTTTATAAACCTGATTGTGAAAACCCTGGGTATTCCGCATTTAACATTTGGAATGAAATTAAAATATTATTTGCTAAGTTATTACAGGGCATTAAAAAAACGAGTTAAAACCGCGCCGCTGGTAGGCAGCCTGGTTTACAGTAATTAGTATTAATAAAAGGATTATGGAAATTGCAGTTCTTTTAGCCACATTTAACCGGAAAGAAAAAACGTTGGCATGCCTGAGGAGCTTATATGATCAGCAGTCTTCATGGGCAATAAAATTGAACGTGTTTCTTACTGACGATTGCTCTTCAGACGGCACTACCGATGCTATAAAAAAGGAATTTCCATCCGTCAAGGTATTTAACGGAACCGGCTCTCTTTTTTGGGCGGGCGGAATGCGCAACTCCTGGAAAGAAGCGAGAAAAACAAATCCGGATTTTTATTTGCTGCTAAATGATGATACCCTGCTGGAAAATTTTGCATTGGATAAATTGTTGAGTTATTATAATTCATCCGAAAGCGAAGTACCCGCTATATGCATTGGCAGTACGCTGGATAAGGAGAATCGCACAATTTCTTACGGTGGACAAAAATTAGTTAATAAGCACAGCGTTCAATGTTTTAATATATACAGTGATGACAAGTACGTGGAGTGCGATATGGCGAATGCAAATATTATGCTTGTGCCTAACAAAATTGTAAAAAGCATTGGGATACTTTCTGAAGATTACACGCATAGCATTGCAGATTTTGACTACACCCTTCGTGCACGGAAGGCGGGCTTTAAAGTAATTGTTGCGCCTGGATTTATAGGGACTTGTGTAGATGATCATGGAAAAAACTGGAAATCGTCAAACAATCCGTTAAAAGAACGGATAAAATATTTAAAAAGCCCTAAAGGGTTGGCATATAAGGAATATTTGCATTTTATTAAGCTTCATTTTCCTTTACACCTGCCGGCGGCTTTTATAAAATTATGGATGAAAACCTTGTTTCCAGTTGTTTGGGACAAATTAAAAGGATAAAATTAATTTAGTAACGTGGAAAAAATTATTATTGGAGTTTTTTGTTATAACCGGGCAAATAAATTAAAACGATGCATTGACGCGTTGTTAAAAAACCCCGAGTGTCCAAACATGGATATTGTTTTTTTTAGCGATGGATACAAAGGCGAACGTGATAAAGCGGGCGTTCTTGAAACACGCGAATATATCAATTCAATAACCGGGTTTAAAAGCGTAATTAAACATTTTAGGGAAAGAAATTACAGCACCGGACCAAATTTTATTGAAGGGCTAACATTTTTGAGCAACAACTATGAGCAATTTATAATTGTTGAAGATGATTTAATTGTTACACCAAACTATATAAAGTTTTTAACGGACGGCCTGGCTTTCTATAAAAATGAGAAGTCGGTATTTTGTATCACTGCTTACGTTTTTCCCGTTCAGGCGGCTGATTACTCGTATGACTCGATCATTTATAAAAGGTTTTGTTCTTACGGCTGGGGTGGCTGGGCTGATCGTTTTACAAATGTGATCTGGGATCATCAGCAGCTCCAGGATTTAATGGGCACCTCGCCCGGATTTTCAAGACGTTTAAATGCAGAGGGGTATGACCTTGTCCGTATGTTAAAAAAGCAAATCAATGGTAAAATTTCTACCTGGGATGTCCAGCTACAGGTACACGTAGCCGAAAACAGGCTCAAGGTCGTATATCCAATAATATCAAAAGTTAATAATATTGGCTTTGACGAAGAATCTACCAATACATTCGGTATCGATTGGCTTCAAACTCCGATCGATGATGGAACTAAGCGGGAATTTAAATTTTGCGACGAAAATCTAATAATTCCCGATCTTCAAAAACAGATTAAGAAGCCATTTTCATTGAAATCATTAGTTACCCGCAAAATAATTAATACATATATTAAAGCAACCAATCAGGTAAAAAAAGCTAATTAGTTTGTATGTCGTAATTTAGCTGTTTCATCAAAGAGATTGGAAAATGAGGATATTAATTATTCATACTGTATATAGGTTTAAGGGAGGAGAAGATAGTGTAGTTTTAAACGAAATGGAGTTATTAAAGTCGGCAGGTGCAGAGGTTGAACTTTTACAGTTTTCAAATGCCGGTAACACTTTATTAAAAGTGCTCCAATTGCCTTTTAACTTCAGTTCTTTCATAAAAACAAAAAAAAAGATAGCATCTTTCAAGCCCGATATTGTACATATCCATAATTTACATTTCGCCGGTTCACCGTCTGTAATTTATGCCGTAAAAAAATCTAACATTCCTATTGTATTAACCATACACAATTATAGACTTCTGTGCCCTTCAGGTACTTTGTTTTATAACGGGCGGATATATACACGTTCATTGGTGCATAACTTCCCCATTGATGCTGTATTAAAGGGAGTATACCATAATTCGAAGGTGTTAACATTTTGGGTGAGCTTTTCGCTTTTGTTGCACCAATGGTTTGGGACCTGGACCCTTGTGAGCAGGTATATTATCTTAGGACAGCATGCCAAAGAAATTTTTTCGGATTCAAAGCTTAAATCAATCACTGAAAAAATGTTCATCAAACCTAACTTTTGTTTTGAAAGCGCGACACCCGCTGATCAAATGGGTGCCTATTATCTGTATGTCGGACGGCTCAGCGAAGAAAAAGGCCTGAACCTATTGTTAGATGCCTTTTCTGAAAACGGATTGCAGTTAAAAATAGCTGGCGGCGGCCCTTTGCAAAACGAAGTTATGGCCAGATGCGACGCTTATCCAAATATCCATTATATTGGCAACGTTGATAAAACGGCCGTTAATTCCTTGTTAAAAGATGCTATTGCCTTGATATTTCCGTCAGAATGGTATGAAACTTTCGGTATGGTGATAATTGAAGCTTTTAGCGCGGGCATACCGGTGATAGCTACCCGGCTTGGGCAATTGAAGTTCACTATTAAAAATGAATATAACGGGCTTCTTTTCCAGCCGGGTAACAAAGATGATTTAAGTGAAAAGGTGTTATTCTATGATAAGCTAAGTGCTGAACAAAAAAAGATTTATAAAAGAAATGCCCGGCAGAGCTATGATGCTCAATACTCGCCGGCCAAAAATATCATCGAATTAAATAATGTTTATGAAGATGCATTGGCGGGCAATCGTTAACTGTATTTATTCCTCTCGGTAGCAATGCTACGCACGTTTGATTGCCAGCCAATTTTGGGGTCTGCCTGTTAAATAAAACCTTGCTCAGATTTGAGTATTAAAATGCATTTTTATCTCCCTTTAGTGTTGAGCGGAATGTTAAATAAACAATCTTGAAATCTAACCAGATATTCCAGTTTTCCAAATACCATATATCATGTTCAACTCGTTTTTTTAGCTGCTCAGGCTGCTTGATTTCTCCCCGGTATCCGTTTATTTGAGCCCAACCGGTTACTCCAGGTTTTGAAAAATGACGAACCATATAATTGCTCAGCATTTTTGAGTATTCTTCAGTATGCTTTAGCATATGCGGGCGGGAGCCTACGATAGACATATGCCCCAGAAGAACGTTAAAAAACTGAGGTAGTTCGTCTAAATTTGTTTTTCTTAAAAACCGGCCAACCCGTGTAATACGGCTGTCGCCTCTTGTTACCTGTAATTTGTCTGCATCATCATTAACGCTCAACGTTCTCAATTTAATGCAATTAAAAGGCATATTGTTTTTTCCGGTACGTATCTGCGTGAAAAATACCGGACCTTTTGAGTCCAGTAATATTATAATAGCCAGAATGGGAATTAGCCATGATAAAATGAATACAATAATTAAACTGCTTAAAACAATATCAAATACACGCTTTTTAATACGGGAGGGCATACTTTCCAACGGTTCTCGACGAAGTGATAGAACCGGGGTATCCTCTATAAAGTCAATATGGTAATTATGGGGTGTAAACTCAGTCAGGTCTGGTATAAACTTAAATCTTATAAAATAACGCTCAGCAGCTTCCGCTAGTTCATAGAGAAAGGGGTAGGTTTTCGGGGATAAAGTTGAATAAATTTCAGTGATCTTATTTTGCCTTGCGTAGGCAATGCAGTCGGTAATTTTCCCCAAAATGGGAAAAGATGAGTCAGTGTTTACATTGTCATTATCAAAATAGCCGGTAATCAGTGTGGTTTTATTGTTAGTTTGAAAATGATTGATTAATTGTTTTGACATATTATTGTAGCCAACAAAAGCAATCTTTTTATGATAATACTCTTGCTTATAAAGGTATGATGTGACAATTGCAAAAAACAATCTGCTGATAATTAAAAAAATGAAAAAACCGCCCGCGTTATACAGCATATAAGTATTGCCTCCGGAAGGAATAAACAGCCCAAAGGTGAAAATCAGTTGGAGATATAATAAGGCAGCAACAAAAGTTCGCTTAAATAGCCTTTTAAACACCAGCATCTTGCTATTGGTGTATATAGCTGCACTATACGAACATAATAACCAGGCCATGTTATTAAAAATGCAGAATACAGTGTAATCGTAATAGTAAACAGCCAGTTTGTTTACGTGTTGCAATAAAATCAGGTTGAGTAAGTTTATTGCAAATAGGTCTGTAAAGGCAAAGAAGATTCGGAATAAGTTGTTGTGTTTCATAAGTATGATGCTAAAATTGTTGCCTAATAATTGTTTAATAATCGCTCAGTAAATAATTAGTTAGAAATACTTTTTTGCTTTTGATACTCATTTAATGTAAAACTGTCAGATAAATCGGATAATAAAATTTCTTTTAATAAAATGTAAACGAATATAGGGCCATAGTATAAATATCTTTTCCACATACGTTTGGGTTCCTTGCAAAGCCTGATAAACCATTCAAGACCCATTTTAATCCAAAAGTTGGAAGGCCTTTTAACCGTTCCGGCGTAAAAATCAAACACTGCCCCAATCGAGCATATAACCCTTGCATCAATTTTGTCTTTATTTACATTGGTCCACTTCTCTTGTTTGGGCGCAGTCATGCCTACAAACAAAACGTCTGGTTTAAATTCATTGATCTTTTGAATCATTGCTGCGTTCTCCTCAGCAGTAAAATCTTTTTTAAACGGAGGGGAATAAGATTCACAAAGAATTTCAGGATATTCTTTCTGTAAGCGTTCTTTTATCTTATTCAAAGTGTTTTCGGATGAACCAAGGTAAAAACATCTCCCCTTCTGTTGATTTAACCTTACCAGTTGATGCTTGTGCAAATCAGCACCGCTGATTTTCTTTATCGGTACTCCATTGGTCGCTTTTGAAGCAACAACGATTCCTATCCCATCGGGCAGAAGAACGTCCGAAGCTTCAAGCGCCCTTTTAAAGTCGGGATCTTCTTCTGCAATACAAAAAGAATATTGGTTAATTGTATTGACGGTAATTTTGGAGGATTGGGGTAATTTATTCAAATCTTCATTAAATAGATGATAGCCCCTGTAAACACTTTGTAAAGATTCCATTTCTCATATTTTTAATTAATTTATAAATTAAACTATTACAAAACTGTTGCCAAATATTATATTGTAGTTTATTATTTATCAACAAACTTAATTACATTAAAAATAGAGAAAAGTTTTTAATTTTTTTGAAATATTATTTAATTGAATAAATAAATTTCTTTTAAGAAAAAATAATTTTTTTTAGATAAACAAATGGCTTGTGAAACAGTTTTTATTATTAATAAATAACTAAAATTAATTTAAAAGAACTGATTTTTCTTTTAATGAATTATTTGTAAATTAAGGTAAAATAACAGGAGCGGTTTCAAATATGAGTTCAAATGAGCATGGATACGTAACGCTGGCGCGGGTCGATGCCTTTTTACCACAGATTAATTGCGTTTGTATACAATAAAATTTGTGCCGGTTATAGATTAAAAAGATCATAAAAATAATTTCGAAAAATGATAATTAATGTGCCTTAACGATCCAGCTTAAAATAAACCGTGTGAAATATTTCCATAAGGTAATATAAAAAATGGGGAAGGGTTGAAAATTAGTGCGATATGAAATGTTTTAAATGAATTTCAAAGTGATAAGAAAAATGTGCTACAAAATAATTCAAGGGCTAAAATATATAGTTTATGAATTTTTATCTAAATATTGTCTGCATAAAGTGTATACATCTTTATGCTAACTGACTCATTTTCTATCCAGTGGAAAATGAAATAAAATTCTGTTGAGATACTGCGCCATTTAATGATGTGAACTTCAATATGAGTGAAGGCCTTTTAATTGAATTGCAGAAATTGGGATACCTGCCGAAAGCGAAATTTGTCTTACTGAATTTAGGAGAGAATTATTTGTTTGCACTCCTTACAAAAGCAACGGGTTTTGAACTGAGAAATTTGAGGAAAAATAGGCCGCCTGGCTATGAATGGAAAGGCCTGCCGGTATCATCCGGTCAACTGCTGCGCGACAGAAAAAAAATATCCATTCAGTAAGATTTTGGGAAAATTTAAAGAAACATGAAATAACGGTTATTCGTCAAAGAGAAGGAAATATTTGGACGGGATATGGGGCACAACCAGATTGAGATTTTCAAGTCAATCCCATTCTTCCGGTGGATCCATGTAAAACATAAGGAACAGCCATGTAAACACAATTACAACGATTGTTACAATAGTGTAATGCCATAAGGCTTCAAATAAAACAATTAAAATTAAAGTAAATAAAGCAGATCGTCCAAACGCTTTTATCATTAGTTCCTGACTCATAGTTGTATTTTTTCTTTTTTTTACGGAGTTCGTTAAAAAAAAGTTCGAATACGATTTTTAGGTATAATAATTGTATTCAAATATATGTATATTTTTATCTATTTTCTATCTGTATAAGATTAGCCGTTCCTTATATATCCATAACATTGTTCCGTGATAGATTCATGGTATTGTCCCGGGCTTGAGATTTGTGATGTTTGAAAACGATTTATAAACAAATTACAAACAATATGCGTCATTTTTAATAAACAGTTCAATAATAAGTCGGCTAATATGAGTACTTCAGAAAGAATAAGATATTATTGTTTTAATAAGAGTTGTAATAGTTCGATTTATTTTTCAGATTCCTGTATTATTTTGGAAGTTCCTTTAGCAAGGGCTTTTGGTGAACCAATATATTGTCAGGAATGCTTTGAAGAATTGGTTTCTAAGCCAATTCTTGAACTGAAAGCTGAGTTAGGCAAATTAATAAATGCCGAAAATTCGTTTAATACCATTTTAGTTGATGACGACCCTGCTTACCATAGAATATTTAAAGAGCTATTTAAGAATAAGGGAATTTTTAATGAAATTAAGCATTATAAAGATGGCCTTTCTGCTTTAAGTTATCTCCTCAAAAATAAAAATCAGGCAGAATTTATCCCAGACTTGATTTTTTTAGATATCAACATGCCAGAAATGGACGCCTGGGGCTTTTTGGACGAATTCGAAACCCTTTATCCTGCTTTAGGAAAAAAAATTGGTATTTATATAATTTCAAGTCAAATCCTTCCAATTCATAAACATAGGCTAAAATTATACAAGCATGTTAAAGGCTTAATAAATAAGCCGTTTGATAAAAAATCATTAAATGATTTTTTACTGGAAGTTTCAATTTAATAATGAACTTCTTTTATGCCATGCACACCAGGCCTTTTTGAATGTAGTAATAAGTGCAGCAAGTGCAGTGCCCGCCGGCCACCTTAGTTAATAAAGCCTTTTTTGCACGGGTTTTGTGGTAATATGAACACAAAACCAGCGTTTTTTTAACGATTAACTTTTAATAGGTTTTTATAACATTTTTTTTAATTAATGTTCTTTAAATGAAATTTTAGGGCAAATGTTTGAAAATTAAAGAAAGGTACGGTAAATTAACAATTTTTTAACAAAATAAATTTATGAAATAGATAATCATTTAATTTATAATTAAATATGGGATGTTTTATCATTTTTTGGCAAGTAACAACAATCAAAAATTAATAAAATTTCATTTTTAAAGAGATTTTTTTCCTTTTTTAACCGATAAGCACAACTTTCAATTTGCTTCTGTCGTAATAAGGGTCCTAATTAATTTAAAAATGACTCCCAAAAACTTAAAACGACGTATGGGTTATGCTTTCTTTGCATTTTTTCACGCCCTGATTATTTTGACATCTTGTAAAAAAGATTCAACGACTTTACCTGCTGGTACTTTGTCTGCAACTAATTCACTTTCAACTTCCGCGGTTGTATCCGGCGGAATGGGTACCATCCTGCGCGAAGAGTGGGCTAATGTTACCGGTAACGATGTAGTAAATATTCCGGTTAACTCCACACCAACTTCTACCAGCCAGCTAACATCTTTAGAAGGGCCCCAAAACCACGGAAATAATTATGGCGACCGGATCCGTGGTTACATCTATCCGCCAACTAATGGTAATTATACATTTTGGATAGCCGGTGATGACGCAGGCGAACTATGGCTTTCTACGGATAGTAATCCTGCCAATAAAGTGAAGATTGCCAGTATGCTAAGCTGGACAAACTACAGGGAATGGAATAAATTTGCCTCCCAGAAGTCGGTATCTATGCCCTTGTTAGCTAATCATAAATATTATATTGAAGTTTTACACAAACAAGGACAGGGCGGAGACAATATCTCTGTTCAATGGCGACTACCAAGTAGTAAACTTGAAACACCTATACCAGGTTCGAGGCTATCTCCATTCAACACAACTTCTTCCTCTTCTTCCTCTGCTTCTTCTTCCTCTTCTTCAATTTCTTATACTGCTTCAGGAGCTATTAATTTAACAGGCGCTCATGATTTAACTATTAGCGGCAAGTCTATAGCCGGAGGAAGTGTGCCTGCAATCTGTTTAACAAACTGTTATAATATACACATTACAAATTGCAAACTTTATAATTCCTCGGATGTAGGGGTAAATTTGTACAACTGCAAAAACATTACTATTGATTATAATTATTTTACCAACGTTAGCACAGGAGTGTACGTTGATCAAACATCACAGGGTGGGATAATTGTAGATAACAACCAGTTTTTAAACATGGTAGGCCCGTATCCGCGAGGGCAGTTTGTTCAATTTAATACTGTAAGTGGTGCTAACAATAGTATCAGCAATAATAAGGGGGTAAACATTTTAGGCCAGAGCAGTCCGGAAGATGCCATAAGTTTATACCAAAGTAATGGTACTCCCTCAAGTCCGATAATGATTGCTAACAACTGGATAATGGGAGGTGGCCCAAGTAACAGCGGTGGAGGCATTATGTTAGGTGATAACGGTGGATCCTATTTAACGGCTACCGGAAACATCCTTGTTAATCCCGGCGAATATGGAATGGCCATTGCAGGCGGTGATCATAATACAATTACTAATAATACTATATATGGTAAATCTCAGTATTTTACTAATGTTGGGATATATGTGAACAGTATCAATGGGTATACTGTTACCAACGCCACAGTTACTAATAATGCAGTTAATTTCTTTAACGCATCTAATTACAACAATAATTGCTGGCTGGCACCTGGAGATAGTACACCAACTGGGTGGAATAGCAATAGCTGGGGTGCAAATATTAATGAATCTGTTTTACCAGCTACCTTCCTTACTTATAAGTAAATTAAAATAGCTGCTGCATTCCTTTAATTTAATTACAATGTTGCCTGTACTTAGGCAACATTGTAATTATAATATAACCAATCTAATCTTACTTACCTGATTCTAAGAGAACAGGATTATTAGTGCTTAATTTGATGAGATGATTTTTTTAAGCTGCCCAGATAGCCGAATGATCCCTGGCAAACTTAATTGAATGAATTAAAATTGGCTTGATAATAATTGTGTCATAAGGGCTAATTTTTGCTTCCTGGTTTCAATTTCCTTTTGCAGGTCGTTACAGGTAAAAATTGCTACTCCCAGGTCAACATTCATCTCGTACATTAAAGATAAGCTCACCCGGCTGGTGTTCCAGTTATATACATCTTGATAGTTATCCGGCCTGTCGGTAAATAGCCCATAGGAATCTAACATGCTTTGCAGAACCTTATAGCCATCGGCTTTTTTAAAAAAAAGATAAATATTAACAACTTTATTTTTAAAGGTTCGGATACCCACTAAATCCAGAAATAAATTATCTCCAAATTTTAAGTCAGTATCTTTATAGTTAAGTTTTAAACAGCTGTCTGCATCTACATGATAATCGCCATCCATATAGCCTAGTTTGTAACTCGGTATTATATTGATATTGGATCCTAAGACAATATCCTTAAAGCCGTTACTTTGTTTTAAGTAGCCCAGTGAACCTTGCTTCATTAGTAAACCTTGCTTTGTGGGCTGTGAAAGTAATCTGGCCGGATTAATAATTAAAGTAAGAGAAATCCCTGTTGCGAGCAGGAGATTTCTCAAATCTGTTTTTAAATTAATTCCCGGCATACAATTCAAATAGCTAAGGTTAAATAATGCCTTCACGAACGAGAAAAAATTACGTAAAGATTTATTAGAAAATCAAACAAGTTTATTATATTAACCAATACAATAATAATTTGTTTTAAACCTTATAAATAAATTAATACTTTTAAAGAAGTGGCCGTTTTTAATGTTATATGATGTTTCAAGAATAGAAAAGCCCTTATTTGATAACTAGGGACATTTTTACATTGGATATGAGGAATGACTCAATTGCATATTGGAAAGTTATAGGTTATTATTAT
>JAQNCM010000182.1 GCA_029237615.1 Mucilaginibacter sp. | reverse complement strand
CCATTAGTTTGTCTACCGCTATCTGGATATTATTTGCGTTAGAACCTGCTAATTGTATAATACCTATACCAATACCATCTTTGCCGTTTAAGTGCGTTACACTGGTATAGGAATAAGCGCCCAGTTCAACCCGCGCTACATCCTTTAAATGCAATACGGAACCATCGGCGTTTGCACGGATGGCAATGTCTCCGTATTCTTCCGGTTTGGTAAGCTTGCCTTTGTATTTAATTACATATTCAAACGCCTGCGTACTTCTTTCACCAAATTTACCGGGGGCTGCTTCCAGGTTTTTGTCCTGTATGGCCGCCATAACTTCGGCAGGGGTAATTTTATACGTTGCCATTTGGGTAGGGTTGAGCCATACCCGCATGGAATAATCTTTAACACCCCCAAATATTACCGCAGAACCTACACCCGGAATACGTTTAAGTTCCGGAATAATGTTGATCTGCGCATAGTTGGCTACAAAGGTCTGGTCATATTTTTTGGAATCCTCTGTGTACATACCAACAGCACCTATCAAACTGTTTTGCTGTTTGGTAGTGGTTATTCCCTGCTGTACGACTTCGGCAGGTAACTGGCTGGTAGCCTGTGTTACACGGTTTTGTACGTTTACCGCAGCCTGATCCGGGTTGGTGCCTTGCTTAAAATATACGGTAATGGCCAAAGTACCATCGTTGCTGGCTGTTGAGCTCATATAGCTCATGTTTTCAACCCCGTTGATGGATTCTTCCAGCGATGGTGCTACTGAACGTAACACGGTCTCGGCATTTGCGCCGGGGTATACCGCTGTAACTAACACAGCCGGCGGAGCGATATCCGGAAACTGCTGCAGCGGCAATTTTGTTAAACCAAGCACGCCCACTATCACCAATAATATGGAGATAACTGTTGAGAGCACCGGTCTTTGTATGAATTTTTGAAACATGTTTTCGTTTTTTAAAAAGCAAGAGGTAAGAGACAAGACACCATTTTGGTTGCTTGCCTATTGTCTTAAATCTTGATTCCTGGTTCTTGATTCTTGTGTCTTATTTTGTTAGTTTTTCGCTACCGCAGCAACCTTCTCTGCAGCTTTTTCCGGGTGGATCACTGTACCTTCCTGTAAATGATCAATGCCGCTTAACACTATTTGGTCGCCGGCTTTTACACCACCTTTAACCAGGTAATTATTGCCGGTTTTGCCTGCAATTTCTATAGGCTGTTTTTTTACTTTGTTGCTGTCTGCAACGGTAAAAACAAAAACTTTATCCTGCATTTCAATTGTTGCCGATTGCGGAACAATCAAGGCATTGTTATGCTGTAAGCTAAGCCTTACCTTACCCGTATTTCCGGAGCGTAACAAGCCCTGTGGATTTGGAAAGCTTGCCCTGATGGTAATAGCACCGGTATTTTTATCAAACTGACCGTCTATTACGTCAATCTTTCCATTTTTATCATATTCGCTGTTATCGGCCAATAATAACTGTACAGCAGGTAATTGTTTAAGCTTGTCTTTTAAGGTTTCGCCGGGATATTGTTCTTTAAAGCTTACAAAGTCCTTTTCGCCCAAGGAGAAATACACATGTACATCATGTACATCAGATAATTGGGTTAGCGCCTCAGCATCTGCCGGAGCAACAAGGCTTCCCTGTTTTTTTAATAACCGGCCGATATAACCGCTTACCGGGGCCTTAATTAAAGTATAACCCAAGTTTATCTGCGCTGTTGACACGTTGGCCTTAGCCTGCTCGATATTAGCTTTTGCAACATCATAAGCTGCTTTGGCTGTTTTCAACTGGTATTCAGATACCACTTTATTTTGAACGAGCGGGGTTAGCTTATCAATTTCTAATTGTGAATTAGCCAGTGCGGCTTCTGCAGCATGCTGGCTGGCCAGGCTGTTATTCAATTGCGCACGGTAAGGCTGGTCATTAATTTTAAATAAAGGCTGACCAGCACTTACAAAAGCGCCTTCGTCAACAAATACTTTATCAAGCGCACCGCTTACCTGCGGGCGTACTTCAACGTTTACGGTGCCCTCTATAGAAGCAGGATAATCCTGGTAAGTAGTCTCAGTACCTGAAATTACAGTTGCCACCGGTAACGATGGGGGCGGTGAGGCCTGCGGCGCTTGCGGAGCCGATGAGCAGCTATATAAAAAGAGCATGATGGTACTTAAAGAAATGATTATAACACTGTTAAACTTTTTAACTATGTTAAATTGATGATAGATTGATCGGGTTTGCATATATGTGTAATTAAGAGTTGATGTTAAAATTGAGTTAATTTAACGTTGTTAAATGGTTTAACAACGTTAATAATTTTAGAAAAAATATTATTCTTTTAAGGACCTGATGATGCCGCCAATTGCTGCCTTTAATACCTGTTTATTAGTTTCATCAGATCTGCCTTTGCGAACGATGTTGATGGAGACCAAGCCATGTATTACCGACCAGAATGTGTAATAAGTGGTACAAACTTCATCTTCAGTTGGTTTATGGGGGGACATCAGGTCTTTTATAACCTCGCAAACCATATCAGCGGGTACGTCTGCTTCGGGCATTATTTTTCCAAGCTCACAACAATTCACATCTACACCAAACATTACCTGGTATAGCTCCTTTTCGGCAAAGGCGAAATTCCAGTAGGCAAACCACATCGCCTCCAGTTGTTTGGCGGGTAAACGATGCTTTTCTTTAGCCGCTTTCATATCCCTGGCAAGGAGCAAAAATCCTTTCCGGGTTAATTCCAACAGGATGGCTTCCTTATTGGAGAAATATTCATATATAATAGGAGCAGTATATTCAATTACGTCGGCAATTTTGCGCATACTAAGCGCCTGCCACCCTTCTTCTTTTACAATTTGAAGGGAAGCATCCAGTATGTTAACCCTGGTTTCATCCTTTAACCGCTGAATTCTGTCTTTGCTTGCCATTTTTATTAATGATCATAAATCATTTAACAGTGTTAAGCAAATGTATAACGTATTTTTAGAAATTTGTACACGGAAGTGTCAAATTCCAAAAACAAATTAAACTAATCGGCTACTTTAACCTTCGCTTTAATAATCGAATCTTTCTCAGCATTGCCTATCGTGACCGGATAGTTATACAATGCCTTCTCCCAATCATCATAGCCTGGATTAGGTATAACAATGTAACGACTGCCAAACTGTGTCATTAACTTTTGAGTGGTTGCCTTCCTCTCTTCTTCCGAAGGAGCGCCGTCATATAAGGCGTCAAAATCGCCAAGGTTATCGCCACACAATAAAATGATGATGTGGCTTTTTAAAACGTCCTGCCTGCGGGCTTCTTTGCTTGACGTGTTTTTCTTAAGCAATAAGTGGGTGTCGTCGGCATTGGGTAATCCGTATAGTTTAAGATTTTGTAAAGTTCCGGCACGTTCATCTTCAGCCCGGTTAGTAATATAAAATATCTCTATTCCTTTTGACGCTGCATATTTTAAAAAGGAGGGAGCGCCCGGAACGGTATCACATGCGCCCCGGACTGTCCACTGTTTCCAGGTTGCCGCATCATAATCAAGATTATTTAATGCCCTTTTTGCGTTATAGGGACTGTTATCAAATAATGTTTCATCAATGTCGGTAACTATGGCATACGGTTTCATATGATAATGTGTCCACTTCTCATCTACCCTTAGCCGCGCTAAATTATAGGCCTGGAAACATAAAGCCTTGTACTCAGCGGCACGCTGCTGGTAAATGGCTGCCCATACTTTCCCGTTATTTGCAATAGACGTACATATGACGGTATCTGTTTTAGCGGCATGCATAGAAGAAGTGTCTGTCTTTCCGGAAATTTGCATGGATGTGTCGGCTTTAACAGGAGCATGTAACGAGGTATCTGTTTTCACGGGAGCAGGCTTGGTAGTATCTGTTTGCCCGAACGCTGCCGATAAACAAGCGCTCATTAACAGCAAGAGTGAATATGTTTTCATAAGATATATTTATTTATTGCGTTAAATAAAACGATAAAGACATAATTGTTAGTGTGTATCAATCTTTATCGTTATTGGCTAACACCAAAACATGTTTAAACCCGGATGGTTTTTAACAAACTTATAAGCTCGATTAAACCTTAAATTGTTATGAAAATATTCCAGCAACCGTTACTACTAAAGGAAAGGAAACGTGGTTTCCACCTTATCACTACTGAAATTATACAGGCATTACCACAAATAGGCGAAATAAAAACGGGCATTTGCCAGGTTTTTATTCAGCATACTTCAGCATCATTAACCATTAATGAAAACGCAGATCCTACAGTGAGGAGGGACTTCGAAATGTATTTTAATAAGGTGGTGCCGGAGAACGACCCGGATTATATGCATGACGACGAAGGACCCGATGACATGCCTGCACACCTCAAAGCAGCATTGCTGGATTGCTCGGTAACGATACCTATCCGTAACGGGCGTTTAGCGCTGGGGACCTGGCAGGGCATATATTTATGCGAACACCGTAATCATGGGAGGCAACGTAACCTGGTAATTACCGCATGGGGTGAATAAGCAATCCGCTGCGGACGGTTTTACGTAAATTAAAAAAATGAATACTTATGAAAAAGATGTGTACGCTGGTATTAATAGTTGTTTCTTCCCGCGCTTTTTCACAGGATTCATTAAAAGCCTTTAACTATTCGCGCAACCGGATCACCACCACCGGGATGGAAGTTTTGGGCGGATGGGCAGTTGCGCATCTCGGCATTGGGGCTATAGGTTGGGCCGATTCAAAAAGCGGCTCCAATAAATATTATTACAAGATGGACTTCTTATGGAATACAGTAAACCTTGGAGCAGCAATACTTGGCTACACCAGTGCACGTAAAGGTATGAACAAGCAACTCACGCCGGCTGAAAGCTTAAAAGAGCAGCAAAAAATAGAAAAGACCTTTCTCATCAACGGCGGTCTGGATGTAGTATATATCGGTACAGGGGTATTTCTTAAACAAAGGGGCGATAACAGGAAGAATGACCAGTTAAAAGGGTATGGTTCATCAATTACTGTACAAGGCGCATTTTTGTTACTATTTGACGCCACCATGTACACCGCTCAAAAACATAATGGCAGCAAACTGATCCATTTTTTAGAAAAGAACCCAGTAACTTTTAATGGAAAGCAAATAGGGATATTATTTAATATCTGATAACAGATTTGATACAAAAACTATCACCGCGTTAGGTTTTAACCTGTTATATTTGGTTTATGTATCCTGATAAACCAATAAAAATTAAATTATTATTACCTGTCGTTTTATTTTTATTACAGACCATCATTTGCAGCGGCCAGGCAATCCCCGGCCAATCTGAAATTACTGAATGGCAGTATGGTAAAAACGGCGCGGTTTCCATCACTTATGACGATGGCTCTTATAACCAATTCAAATATGCATTGCCTATAATGGAACGCCTTAAATTGCCGGCCACCTTTTTTGTTATAACCGGCGGTGTACCCGGATCAAAATATTATGGCAAGTTTATCGGGAGGCCGGTAAAAGAAATTATCGCTGAGTCCGGAACAATTCCGACCAACGATCAAAATTTTTTGGAGCGTTGCTCTGCCGGGGGATACCTTGGTTATAAAGGAACAATTACTTACGTTACAAGGGCAGCTAGCTTATACGACCGTAAAAAGACGGCAGAAGCTTACCAGTTAATGGATGAGCTTTATCAGAAAGTGAGAAGTGGCGTATTAGAGCCGGGGTATCAGCCATGCGATGAGGTATTACAGGAAAAAGGTTCCACCTGGGACGATTTCAGGAGATATGCAGCAGAGGGGTATGAGATTGCCAGTCACTCAATTACCCATGCAAGTATGCCGGGACTGGATTCAGTAAATATTACCTATGAGCTTGAAAAAAGCAAAGAGGACATAAAAGAGCAGATGGGGGAAAAATATACCTTTTCTACCGAGGTTCCTTATGGATACGAAAATGAACGGGTAATGAAAATCGCCTACAAAATTTACCCGGCACTTCGTAACAGGATGCCTGAGCCATGGCTTAAAGAAATTGACCGCCCAAGCAAAAAAACTCCCGGGCCATCAGACAAGGATTATATCCAATGGCAGCGTGAAGCAAACACCCGGTCCCCCTTGCCGTTAATGAAATCATGGGTAGATACCACAACCGGTAGAAAAGATACCTGGCTGGTAATTGTTATTCATGGTGTGCAAGGTTTGGGTTACGAGGCCCTGCCGGCCGCTCTGCTTGACGATTACTTTCAATACATTAAAAGTAAGGATGATAAACTGTGGATAGCAACATTTGGCGATGTAACTAAATACATGCGCGAGCGGGAAAGCGCCAAAATTCAACATAATGAAAAAAACGGCAGTATAATTATAACATTAACCCATTCGCTGAACAAAAATATGTACCGTACGCCCTTGACGTTGAAAACCTATGTGCCGGCCAAATGGAAACATGCAAGGATAAAGCAAGGTAAACACCTGCAGCAGGCAGAACTTGTAAGCGATGATAAAGGTTCTTATTTGCTATACCAGGTATATCCCAACGAAGGAGCAGCTACCATTTCGGATATCCTTTAATTTGTAATGTTGTAGGTGTTACGACGGAGATAAACCATCAACCGTTAATTGTCGACAAAAACTCCATTGTATCAATACCATCTGCATAGTCCCATAATGGAGGTTGCTGGCTCATGCCGAAACCTACTACCTGGTTACTCACGGTTAAAGGAACGTCGCTCACTATGCATTGAATGTTATCGCTCTGTTCGTTCAGCAGGTTTTGTGCCGATTGCAGGTCTTCATAATACTCATAATATAAAACCGCAAGGGGAGATGCAAGCTTTTTGTCTTCCTTTAAAAGTAAAAAGCCGTTATCAAGATGCTCATCACTATTAACTAAGTAAATAGATCGGTTATAACTGTAGTTATTGCTGTATTTATGATGATTAATCACCTCCTGGTACGATTCCAGGGGTTCGTAAAATAAATGAAAATCATACCCTTTTGGCAGCAATAACTTGGATACGTTGCGGCAGCCAAGTCCGTAATAATCAAAGATATCATGCCCAAGTGCAACTATTTGTTCCTCGGTTTCGGTGCCGGTTAATAAGGCAATACTGCTGCGATTTTTCCGGATAATATGCGGCACTTTGCCAAAATAATATTCAAAGTAACGCGAAGTGTTATTGCTGCCTGTGGCAATTACCGCATCAAAATCTTTTAATCTTTCAACAAAACTAAACTGATCTTTAAACGCCGGTTCAATGCTAACCAGTATTTGCAAAATATGTTTAATCAGTCTTGCATCGTTTGATGAGGATTTTATCAAAGCAATATTACCTGTAACCAGTACGCACAAAACATCGTGAAAACCTACGAGGGGAATATTTCCGGCTAGTATTAAACCAACTTTTTTACCTGCCTTATTTTTATCCAAATTATAACGGTTCAGCCACACAGTTAAATCTGGTGAATTGAGCATTCTTCCAATATTGGTTACTGCGTTCAAAACATTTTGAGGTGTGAACCATGCGTTGTATTGATACTCGCTGGTGATAATTTCTAAAAACTGTTCATTCGGGTGCAATAATTGTTGCCCCAGTTCGGGAAAGATGCTTATCAGGCCTGTTTTATTAAATTTTGACATATATATGGTGAGGTTTTGAAACCCCTAAATCCTTTTTTTGTTATATTTGCATGCTTGGCAATCCGGGCAAAGTTAATTGAGATTATAAGAAATTAAGAAATATGGCGATTAAAATCACCGATGAATGCATAAACTGCGGAGCTTGCGAACCTGAGTGCCCAAATAATGCTATTTATGATGCCGGCGCTGCCTGGCGTTTTTCTGACGGTACGGGCTTAAAGGGACTAATTGATTTCGGCGATGGCAATACGTTAAATGCTGAAGAAACACAGGCTGCACTGTCAGATGATATATATTATATAGTGCCAGACAAATGTACAGAGTGCGTTGGTTTTCATGACGAACCGCAATGTGCTGCCGTTTGCCCTGTTGACTGCTGTGTTGACGACGAAGATATACGTGAAACAAAAGAAGAGTTGTTAGCCAAAAAAGAATGGCTGCACATGAATGAGTAACAACTCTGTTATAATATAAAAAAAGGGAAAGTATTATAATACTTTCCCTTTTTTTGCAATTTGAAACCTCGCCCACAATTTCTTAGCTAACCTAATATGGAATATGGTATTTGTAATCTTTCTATGATCCCGCTCAGAGCAGAGGCTGATGACAGAAGTGAGCAGGTTTCGCAAATATTGTTTGGTGAGATATTTGAAATCATCGAATGGAAAGAGAACTGGGTAAAAATAATAACCACTTTTGATAATTATCCGGGTTGGATTGGCAGGCAGCAATTTGTTATGCTTGGCCACTTATCATACAAGAGATTTAAACAAACACCACCACCTTTAACTTACCGGCCGGTTACCCAGGCCTGGAAAATAGCAAATAATAGTGTCTATTATTTGCCTATAGGCAGCTCACTTGCTTTTTTAGAGGGAACAAGCTGCCATATAGGGAATGAAGAATTTGAAATAATCGGGGAGATTGGTGAAACGGAAAACCTGGCGATTACTGCCACCTCTTTTTTAAATACACCATATTTGTGGGGTGGACGCACCCATTTTGGGATAGACTGCTCAGGTTTTACGCAAGCCGTATTTAAATTGCAGGGAATAAGATTGCTGCGCGATGCCAGTATGCAAGCCGAAATGGGTCATGTTGTAAATTTACTACACGATGCCAGGCTGGGAGATCTTGCTTTTTTTGACAATGCTGAAGGAAAGATAGTTCATGTAGGCATTATGCTCAATGCAGATAAAATTATTCACGCTTCGGGAAAAGTCAAGATTGACGGTATTGATGAAAAAGGTATTTATTCAGAAGAACTTAAGCGTTATACCCACAAATTACGTTTTGTAAAAAGGATATTTTAATTCTCAAAGTTAATATCCCATACAATCACCCGCTTGTCGTCACTTACAGAAATCAACTGATCTCCGTTCCAGGTTATTTTGTTAACGGATAACTGGTGACTTGCAAATCCCTTTTCGCGACTGATCACCTTGTGTAATTTAAAGTCATCAGCGCCCCACACCTTTATGCTTTTATCCATACTGCCGGTCGCAAAATAAGATCTGTTTGGATGAAATGCTATTGAATTAACAGCGAACAGGTGAGCCGGGATATTGTGAACCAGTTCATAAGATTGTGCATCCCAGATTTTCACCTGCGCATCACGCGCGCCGGAGACCAGGAAATTGCCATTAATTGAATATTGCAATGAGAAAACCGACATGGTATGTCCATGAAGCGTATTTATCAAAGTATAGTCGGCAGTATCGTAAATGTGGATCAGGTTGTTGCGGCAGCCAAAAGCCACCCGTGTTTCATCAGCACTAACACTGATACAGCGTATCGTATCATCTGAAACCTTAATGGTATGTAAATGTTCAAGGGTTTGCATGCCCCATATAGAAACTGTTCCGTCTTCGGCGGCTACCACCAGCTCGTTTTTTGATTTGATAGACTTGATGTCAAAAATGGGAGCCAGGTGCTTCTTTAACGTTTTTACTATTTGCTGATCAATGAAATCGAAAACCAGCACATCGCCATTTCTTAAACCGGTAAATAAAAGGGGGTAACCGGCGGGGCAATGTAGGGCATAAATGCTTGCAGCAACCGGAAACATTACCTTTATGAATGAATTGCTTTTTAAACTCCATTCAACTAGCCCCTTGTCATTACCTCCGGTAAATAATATACCTGGCTTTTGCGAAAGCTCAAGCGTAAATATTGGGTTGCCATGCCCGTTTAATTCAGCTGTTTTTTGTACCGAGATCATTACCTTACCCCAACCCCTCTCCGGTAGAGAAGAGCTTGAAAAATGTTTTTAAATGTCCTCCCTACCGGGGAGGATTTAGGAGCGGCTATTTATGCCTTTCCTCTAAATTCTTTGCTATTTTTTCCAGGTTGAGGCCTTTTTCTTTTAATAGCACCAATAAATGAAAAACCAGGTCGGATGCTTCGTTGATCAGGTCGGTTTCTGTTTCGTTTAAGGCTGCTATAACCGTTTCAACTGCCTCTTCGCCTACTTTTTGAGCTATTTTATTTAAGCCCTTGCGATGCAGTTTATTGACATAAGAGCCTTCCTGCGGATTGTCATAGCGGTCGGTAATTATTGCTTCCAGCTCCAATATAAAGTTCTGATTATAATCTGTTTTAAAACAGCTGCGCGAACCTGTGTGACAGGTCGGCCCATCTGCTTTAACCTTTATAAGGAGTGTGTCATTATCGCAGTCAATATGCATGTCTTTTACATGTAGAAAATTGTTGCTGGTTTCACCTTTTGTCCATAAGCGGTTTTTTGAGCGCGAAAAAAAAGTGACAATTTTTTCTTCAACAGTTTTATTATAAGCTTCCTGGTTCATATATCCAAGCATCAGCACTTCTAATGTTTGCTCATCCTGTATAATTACCGGGACAAGCCCGTCGGTTTTATTAAAATCTATTTCCATTGTTCTTTCTTATGTCATTGCGGGGGTACGAAGCAATCTCAGCTTGCAGGGCGGCTCTGTGTAGTATGCGATTAGGCGGATCGCAATGACAATTTTTAATTTTATGATATTTCTCTTATTTCTATGTTATTCTGCCTTAATACCTTTTTTAGATCCGGGATCAATATTTCGCCATAGTGAAATACCGACGCAGCAAGGGCGGCATCAACATTACTCTTTTCAAATACATCTACAAAGTGTTGCACGGAACCAGCCCCGCCGGATGCAATAACCGGTATATTAACGGCGTCGTTAACCGCTTTTAAAAATACATTATCAAAGCCTGCCTTGGTACCGTCGTGATCCATAGAAGTCAGCAGTATTTCACCGGCGCCACGGTTTTCGGCCTCTAATATCCAATCCAGTGTTTCCTTTTCGGTAGCAACCCGGCCACCATTAAGATGGACAATATTTTTACCGGTTATAACACGGGTATCGACAGCTATTACTACAAACTGCACACCAAATGCCTTAGCCAGTTCATCAATCAAGGCAGGGTTTCGCACCGCTGCGGAATTGATGGATATCTTATCCGCTCCGGCATTTAATAAGGCATCGGCATCAGCAATTTCATTGATACCGCCACCAATGGTGAAAGGTATATTTATTTGCCGGGCCACTGCCTTTACCAGTTCCACCATAGTTTTACGACGTTCAACAGTTGCGGTAATATCCAGGAACACCAGTTCATCAGCGCCCTGGCGCGAGTAGTTCCAGGCAAGCTCAACAGGGTCACCTGCATCCCGCAGGTCAACAAAGTTTACGCCTTTTACGGTACGGCCGTCTTTAACATCGAGACAGGGGATAATTCTTTTAGCTAACATGGGTTTTTAGTTTGTTATTGCGAGGCACGAAGCAATCGCGAACTGTGACTACTCTGTATAATATGCAATTGCTTCGTGCCTCGCAATGACAATTAATTATGGACGGTCTGATTTATATAGATATAAGGCTTTCCAAATTCCAGTTTTTTATTTCTTCAACAGAGATATGGCCTTCGTAAATGGCTTTTCCAACTACGCAGGCTTCTACTTTAATATTGCTTAGCTGCTCGATGTCTTCCATTGAGCTTACACCGCCGGAAGCGATCAGCTTGATAAAAGGGGAGTGGTCAAGCAGCTTTTCATAAAGCTCTATCCCGGCGCCGCCAAGCTTGCCGTCCTTATTAATATCGGTACATAAAAATCTGAAAAAGCCAAGCTGCAGGCATTTGTCCACGTAATCCATTAACTTAATGGGTGAACTTTCCATCCAGCCTGAATATTTTATTACCTCATCCAGTACATCAATGGCAATAACCACCTGGTCTGAGCATTTGTCGCGGCCACAAATCGCTTTACTAAGCTCCTGTAGAAAAGATGGGTTTGTGAGCGCTTGTGTACCCACAATTACACGGTGAACGCCTGCATCTATCAACTCCTTAACCTTTTCAATACTGCGGATGCCTCCTCCATATTGCACCTTCATGTCCGTTTTTTTGATCACATCGAAGAGATACTGCTGGTTGGTGAAATCGTTCTTGGCGCCGTTCAGATCTATGATATGGATAAAATTAGTGCCATTAGACTGGTATTTTTCTATCATTTCCTCGAGGGAAACATCATATTCAGTGACCTGTTGATAATCGCCCTCGCGTAATCGGACGACTTTTTTGTCTAAAATATCAATTGCTGGAATAATGTACATGTCTTTAAATTTTTGAAAAATTAATTAGTAAGGTTTCTCCATACGTGCCTGATTTTTCCGGGTGGAATTGAACCCCGTAAAAATTATCCAGCCAAATTGATGCCGAAAATTTGTTAATATAAGTTGTTGATGATAAAATGTATGCGGGATGATACTCAATAAAGTATGAATGTACAAAGTAAAAGTGTGAACCTGCTGGAATATTTTCAAAAAGTTTGTTTTCCTTTTCGGGATATACCCTGTTCCATCCGGTATGTGGCACTTTGTAATTGGTATCGCTGGCAAATTTCAGTGTTTTTACAGGGATTATATTTAACAGATCCGAATTGCCCTCTTCTGAATAGGAAGTTAACAGCTGCATGCCCACGCAAATGCCTAAAGTAGGTTTGTTAAGTGCTTTTATTTTAGGCACCAGCCCGGTTTGTTCCAATTTATGCATAGCCGCGCCTGCATGCCCAACACCTGGAATAATATAACGGTCGTATTTTTCAAAATCGGCCTCATTAGTGATCATGCCGTAGGGAATGCCTAGCCGGTTTAAGGCAGCAGTCAGCGAAAAAATATTTCCGGCTCCGTATGTGATTATGCCTATCATTGTTTTAGTTGCAGTAGCAGCTTTTAGTTGCAGTTGCATGTCTTTAAAACTACAACCGCAACTAAAAACTGCTACTATAAAAGACCCTTTGTACTCGGTAAAATCATGTTATTTACATCTCTTTTTACAGCCATTTTTATTGCTTTTGCAAATGCTTTAAATATGGCTTCAATTTTATGATGCTCATTTTCGCCTTCGGCTTTAATATTTAAATTACATTTTGCCGCATCTGAGAATGATTTAAAAAAATGAAAGAACATTTCTGTCGGCATTTCGCCAATCTTCTCTCTTTTAAATATGGCATCCCATACAATCCAGTTTCTGCCGCCGAAATCAATTGCCGCCTGGGCCAGGCAATCGTCCATCGGCAAACAAAAACCATAGCGTTCAATTCCTTTTTTATTACCAAGGGCAAGCGCAAATACTTCGCCCAAAGCAATGCCGGTATCTTCAATGGTATGATGCTCGTCAATATGCAGGTCCCCTTTGGCGGTAATTTCCAGATCTATATTTCCATGGCGTGCAATCTGGTCGAGCATGTGATCAAAAAAATGCAGCCCTGTTGATACCTTTGACTCGCCTTTACCATCAAGGTTTATTTTTATGCTGATATCCGTTTCCTTTGTAGCGCGGCGATGTTCAACAACCCTTTCACCCAGTTTCAAAAATTCATAAATCCTTGCCCAATCGGTTGTTTCTAGGGCCACGGTACTTTTTACCGCAAGTTCTTCATCCGGGCCGCTAAATTCATTGCCGCCTAAATTAATGTGGTTGTTTAACCATATTGCTTTAGCTCCCAGGTTATGGCCGAGTAAAATATCATTTTTGCGGTCGCCGATGGTGTATGAACCTTTCAGATCGTATTTTTCAATATCAAAGTATTGGATAAGCAAACCGATGCCGGGTTTACGGGTAGGGGCGTTTTCAGCAGGAAAAGTTCTGTCGATGCATATATTGGAAAATACTACACCCTCGTTTTCCAATGTTTTAAGGATAAAATTTTGTACCGGCCAAAAAGTATCTTCCGGGAATGATGGGGTTCCCAGGCCATCCTGGTTACTTACCATTACCAATTCATAATCCAGCTCTTTTGCAATTTTTGGCAGGTATTGCAAAGCGCCCGGATAAAATTCCAGTTTAGCAAACGAGTCTATCTGTTCGTCAGCAGTTTCTTTTATAATAGTACCATCGCGGTCAACAAACAGTATTTTTTGTAGTTTGCTCATTTAAAATTTTGTAAAGTTTCCAATAAAATATCGTTTTCGTCAGGTGTACCAACGGTTATGCGCAGGCAGCCTTCGCAAAGCTCCACTTTTGAGCGGTTGCGAACAATAATACCTCTTTCAACCAGAAAATTATAGATGCCGTTTGCGTCAGTTGTTTTTACCAGAATAAAGTTAGCATCTGAAGGATAGATGTCTATCACAAAATCGAAATCTTTTATTCCTAAAACCAGTTTATCCCTTTGCACCAAGGTTTCTTTAATCCAGCTATTAACCTGCTCAATGTTTTCCAGTGCCTTTAAAGCTAACTGTTGCGAAGCTTCATTTACATTATAAGGCGGTTTAACCTTATTCATCACCTCTATTATTTCTTCACTGGCAAAGGCCATTCCGATGCGCAAGCCTGCAAGTCCCCATGCTTTAGAAAGCGTTTGCAGTACAACAAGGTTTGCGTATTCCGTTAACTCCTGTATAAAGGTTTTTTGGCGACTGAAGTTAATATAGGCTTCATCCACTACTACTAATCCTCCAAAATTAGTTAGCAATGTTTCCACATCAGCACGATTGATAGAGTTGCCGGTGGGGTTATTGGGTGAGCAGATAAAAATTAGTTTGGTGTTTTTATCAATGGCTTCGGCAATGCCCTCCAGGTTAAGCTGAAACTCTGCCGTGAGCGGCACATTACGTGTTTCCACGTCATTTATGTTAGCTGAAACCTTATACATGCCATAGGTAGGTGGTACTAATATCACATTGTCAACCCCCGGGGTACAAAAGCTGCGGAACAGGATATCAATTGCTTCGTCGCTGCCGTTGCCCAAAAATATATTACGAACAGGCAGGCCTTTTATACTGCTTAAACGCTTTTTAACCTCAAACTGCAGCGGATCAGGGTAGCGGTTAAACTGCTGCTCCAACGGCGAGCCGAATGCGTTTTCATTTGCATCCAAAAACACACTTGCTTCGCCCTGGTACTCATCACGGGCGGATGAGTAGGGGGTAAGGTTTTTGATATTTTCTCTAAGTATGTTGTTAATATTGAACATGTTCTTATTCTTTATTGTCGTTGCGAGCGATAGCGCGGCAATCGCAAACTTTGCAGAACCGCTTTGCAGCACGCCTTATATAGCATGCAATTGCTTCGTGCCTCGTATTGACAAGTTTGTTAATTATTTATTCATTTATCTTTAATCCTAACCGTAACCGCATTCTTATGTGCATGCAAACCTTCCAGTTCTGCCAAAATCTCTACTGATGGTCCTATATTCTTAATACCCTCTGGTGTGATATATTGAAAAGTAATCTTCTTTACAAATGAATCAACCGATACACCCGAGTAGGCCCTTGAATAAGAGCTTGTGGGTAAAGTATGGTTAGTTCCCGAAGCATAATCCCCTGCGCTTTCGGGTGTTAAATTGCCTAAAAAAACAGAGCCTGCATTTAATATATTTGCAGTGATGCTTTGCCACTCAACAGTTGCAAGGATCAAATGTTCCGGAGCATAGTGGTTACTGAATTGCATGGCTTCCTCCAGCGTATTTGTTACTATGATATAAGAATTGTCCAGCGCCTTTTTTACGATCTCCGCACGTGGTAAAACCTGTACTTGTTTTTCTACTTCAATTAAAACAGCATCAGCTATTTTAGCATCCGTGCAAACCAAGATCGCCTGACTGTCCATGCCATGTTCAGCCTGTGCCAGCAGATCAGCAGCTACATAAACCGGATTTGCGGTTTCATCGGCAATCACCAGCACTTCCGAAGGCCCGGCAGGCATATCAATAGCTGTGGTAGTGGTTGATTGTATAATGGTTTTTGCTTTGGTTACAAACTGGTTGCCCGGGCCAAATATCTTATCAACTTTTGGCACAGTTGCTGTGCCGTAGGCCATCGCAGCTATCGCCTGGGCACCACCTGCGAGGTATATTTTGTCTATGCCAACCAACAGGGCCACATAAGCTATAAAAGCATTTACTTTTCCATTTTTTTGCGGCGGCGAGCAAACAACAATCTCCCGGCAGCCTGCAATCCGCGCAGGAATGCCCAGCATCAAAAATGTACTCGGTAAAACAGCGCTTCCGCCGGGAATGTAAAGCCCAACTTTTTCTATCGGCCTTAATTCGCGCCAGCAAGTTACCCCCGGCATGGTTTCCACCTTGTCTTCAGCTTTTAGCTGCGCATGGTGAAATTTATAAATATTGTTGTAAGCGATCTCCAACGCAGCTTTTTGTTCCGGTAAAACGGTTGCTGCTATTTCAATTAACTCATCCTTATCCAGGTAAAGTTTATCCAGCTCTACTTTATCAAACTTAAGGGCATAATCAAACAGGGCACGGTCGCCGTGTTCCTGCACGTTTGAAATAACCTCTTCAACTATCGAACGGATCTCATTGGCAGGGTCAACATTACGCTGAACCAGCTTTCGAATATCCTGTATACTTAAATCTGAATAATTGTATGTTTTCATATTTCCCCAAACCCCTGAAGGGGTGTTATGTCCTATGGCTTAAACACTACTTATCAACTATCCCGGTTACTCCCTCTTTAAGGGCCGGGGGCTTACAATATTATTTTCTCTATCGGCATTACTACAATGCCTTGTGCGCCGGCTTGTTTCAGCTGGCTTATCCGGTCCCAAAAATCGCGTTCGGGTATAACCGTATGCACCGCCACCCAATTTTCCTCCGCCAAAGGCACAACAGATGGGCTTTTTACTCCCGGCAGTAGTGATATAATGGCTCCAAGATTATCTTTATGCACATTTAATACCACATATTTGGTTTCTTTTGCCCTTAATACAGATTGTATGCGCTGGATCAGTTCTATTACCAGGTCTTCATTTTCGCTGCCTGCCCGGCCAATCAATACCGCTTCGGATGACATCACATCTGCAAATGGTTTTAGCCCATTGCTTTTTAACGTACCACCTGTTGATACCAGGTCGCAAATGGCATCGCTTAATCCCAGGCCCGGTGATATTTCAACTGAACCGGAAATGGTACGGATATCCGCCGAAATACTCTTTTCTTTCAAAAATTTGCCTAAAATTACAGGATAGGTGGTAGCTATTGATTTTCCGTTTAATTCCGAAAGGCTCTGAATATCATTTGTATTCGGTACTGCGATTTTCAGCGAGCATTTTCCAAATCCAAGCCGTTGCAGGTAACTCACCTTTACTTCGGTTTCCTGTATTACGTTTTCACCTACTATTCCTAAGTCGGCGATACCATCCTGTACATATTCTGGAATATCGTCATCCCGCAAAAACAGGATTTCGAGCGGAAAGTTAGACACGGGCGAGATGAGCGAACTTTTATAGTTTTCAAAACTAAGGCCGCAATTTTTTAATAATTCAACGGATTTTTCGTTGAGCCTTCCCGATTTCTGGATGGCAATTTTAAGTGTTTTCAATGGATGATTTTAAAAGACTATAATAAAAGGAATGAACGTGGGTTGTTATTTCGCGTGGAAACATACATTATCTGATCACCACATGGTGGTGATAGTGCAGATGAGACTGATGTAATGTATAACCCTTCATTTTTTGTATAGTAAAACTATAGATGAGCAGTGCAAAGATAGACAGTTGTTTATTAAATCAAAATAAATTTTGTTTGTGTAACAGGATGAATATATAAAAGGAAATGAACCCCACCTGTTATTCCGTTAGTTTGTTACAAATAATTAATACTGTTTGGACCCTGGTTAAACAGCAGGTCAATAATACTCAGGTTTTTAAGGAAGCCTTTGCGATCATCAAATACCTGGAAATAGGGCTTTTGATTAAAATCGGTTTCTTTTTTTGGATGGATGGAAGTTCTGCAATCTTCAAACCCCGGATAGACCGTTTCATAGCTTTCAGTATATTTCAGCTCAACTTTCAGCTTAATCGATTTCAATATAAATTGTAATAATTGCTCGTTGTAATCAAAAAGGAAAGGATATTTTTTTTCATAAAAAACAGCAAACTCATCTTCATAATATTCAAAATAAGCGGAGCGGCGGTAGCAGGCCTGTAAACTAAGCCAATGTAAGCGCTGCCATTCAAAATCATAGCTTATTTTTACATCTTTTACCTTTGTATGGTTTTTTGAGCCTTTTATTATAGGCACCACTAAGGTAAGCACGCCGTCGGGCGTATAAACATTGGCCCTGTTGCGATAGGTTTGTTTTGGCAAATGTTCCTCTCTTTCTATCAGAATATCAGTCTTATATGTATTTAGTTTTATAAAGTATTCAACCGGAGGAAGATAAAACATGGGTAAAACAACGCCTTTCTCAATCATATATTTTATGTTTGTAGCTAAAATCGGACGAAAATAATGATAAAAAAAGGGCTTTCAATATTAGGGACATTCTTTTTGTACCTGGTATCCCTGTTGCCTTTTTGGGCTTTATACATTATATCCGACATTTTATTTTTCTTTATTTATCATATCTTCGGCTACCGAAAAAATGTTGTGCGTGAAAACCTGCGAAACTCTTTTCCTGAGAAAACAGCTGCCGAACTTAAAATAATTGAGATCGAATACTTTAAATATATGGCAGACCTGATGATGGAAACCATAAAAACCATCACAATTTCTGCTCAGGAAATTGAACGCAGAATGTTTACTACCAATCCTGAATTAGCAGAACACTATTTCAACCAGGGCAAAAGCATCATTTCACCAACCAGTCATTATGGTAACTGGGAGATGGCGGCCTTAAGTTTTGGTTTATTGACGGATAAAAGAAGGCTGGTTGTTTATAAACCGCAATCGAATATTGTTTTTAACGATTTTTTTAACAGAACACGTTCGCGCTTTGGAACCGTTATGATTTCGATGAAACAAACCATGCGAAAAATGGTGGAGTATAAAAATGAATTAACATTTATTGTACTGGCGTCGGATCAAACACCGGCCAGAAATGAAATAAGCTATTTCACCACTTTTCTTAATCAGCCAACTGCTGTGTTCCTGGGTGCGGAAAAATTGGCTAAATTGAATGATTCTGTCGTGATTTATTACCGGATAGATTATATTAAAAGAGGATATTATTCCGCTACCCTTGTACCTTTGTTTGAAGATCCGAAGCTGACAGCACCTTATGAAATCACAAATACCCATGTTCAATACCTGGAATCAATGATCAGAGAAAAACCAGCGTACTGGCTATGGTCGCACCGGAGATGGAAGATTAAGCCGGAAGAACTACAAAAATGAATTATACACCCAAAGTTGCCGTAGTGATATTGAATTGGAACGGTATTAAATATCTTCGCCAGTTCCTGCCTTCGGTATTGTCATCAATCTGGCCAAACCTTGAAATTATTGTAGGGGATAATGCTTCTACAGATGGTTCTGTTGCCTTTATTGAACAGGAGTATCCATCGATCAGAATTATTCAAAATGACAAGAACTATGGGTTTACTGGTGGGTACAACAAAGTGTTGGAACATGTTGATGCTGATTATTATATCCTGCTGAACTCGGACGTAGAGGTATTCCCGGGCTGGATAGTACCTGTAATTAACTTAATGGAAAGCGATCCCCTGATAGCGGCAGCAGCACCCAAAATAAAAGCCTATAACCAAAAAGAATGTTTTGAGCATGCCGGTGCTGCCGGCGGATTTATTGACTGCTTCGGTTATCCCTTTTGCCGGGGCAGGATGTTTTATGAAATGGAGCAGGATAACTGCCAGTACCAGCAATCAGGCGAGGTGTTTTGGGCTACAGGGGCTGCAATGTTTATAAAAAAACATTGCTGGCGTGAGGCAGGTGGCTTTGACGACCGGTTTTTTGCGCATATGGAAGAGATAGACCTGTGCTGGCGTTTAAAAAATATGGGATACAAAATTATGTACTGCGCAGAGTCGGAAGTTTTTCACATGGGAGGTGGGACGCTTAATGTGGAGAATCCGTTTAAAACATATCTCAATTTCAGGAATAATCTTTTGTTGCTGCAAAATAATCTCCCCTTTTGGCGTGCTGTGTTTATCATCATCATCCGTATCTGGATGGATCTTTTGGCAATATTCCGCTTTTTAAATGAAGGTAAGCGTAAGGATGCCTGGGCGGTTAGCCGGGCACATCAAAACTTTGTTGGAAGTCTTTTTAAGTCCAAAAATAAAAATCCTTCTGTTTCAGTCGGCAAAAAATATAAGCACTACCCTTTAAAGGGAATTTATAAAGGCAGTATAGTATGGGCCTTTTTCATTAAAAAGAAAAAGCATTTTACTGAGCTTTCCCCGGAGGATTTTCTTTAGGCGTACGCTGTTTTGAAATATCTTCTTTAGAAGCATCCTGTTTTGGCAGATCTTCCCGGGAAGCCTCTTCCATAGGATTTTCTTGTGTTGAAATTTCTGCAACCAAATCAGGGTTTTTAATTTCTGCGCTTGTGCCTTCAGGGAAGAATACCTGTATGTCGCGTTTTGGATGGGGTATTTCAATGCCTTCTTTCGAAAATTCGGTATAAACCTCCGCCATAACATCACTTTTAAGGCTCACCCATTTGTCAATATCTGCCGCCCAGAATAACAGCCTGAAGTCGACAGAACTGCTGCTGAAATTATGTAAAAACACCATTGGAGGGGGCGTTTGCATAATATCCTGCCGGTTTCGTACAATTCTTTTTAAAATTGCCTCCACCTTGTCAATATCAGAGCCATAAGCCACTCCAACAATCAGCTCAACACGGCGGTTAGTATTATGCAATGTCCAGTTGACTACATGCTGTGATATCAAATCACCATTAGGGACAATTAGCTCAGAGCCATCGCCTGCTTCAATTTTACTGGCACGTATGCCAATTTCTTTTATAGTTCCGGAGCGATTGCCAACTTCAATAATATCGCCTACCTGTACCGGCTTTTCAAATGCAAGTATCACCCCTGATACCAGGTTGTTAACAATGTTTTGCAAGCCAAATCCAATACCTACGCCTAAGGCGCCAACCACTATGGTAACTTGTGTAAGCGGGATGCCCGAAAACATGATGGCTGCGATAAAGCCAATGGAAAATACAGACAACCTTATTAATAAAATAGATGTTTTATTCTTTTTGGCATCTCCGGATGAGGTTGATTGCTGTTCGGCATAATCATAAAAATAGCTGATTACACGTGATATGATGATAGAAAGCCACAATACGCCCACAAAGATTACAATGCTGCCAAAAGTAAAAGCGGTGGTGCCTACTTTATAGCTATGTGTTAAAAAATCAGTGGCTTTACCATATATATAGTCGTCAATATCCAGGTTCTCCAACAATTTAATAGTCCATAAAACCGCGACAATTTTCACCAATACATTTTTAAATTTATTTTGAAGTATTTTAAAATCTAAATAGGAGGTAAAGCTGCTGTTTTCAATTTTATTGGCCTCCAGTTGCAAAAACAAGCTTTCCATCAGTATGTGGATAAGCAAGAAAAAACCAAAGCCCAGGCATAGGTTAAAATCAGTTGTAACACCAATGATTTTGGCAAGGCTGAACCTTCCGATAAAATTCAGTACAAAAGAAATTCCATTACAGATAATGAACACAATTACTATTGACCTTGTAAACCATGGATATTCTTCAGTACTTGCTCTTGTTTCTTTTAAAAACCAAACAGCCAGCAAAATACTGGCAAGTGATAAAATCATCAAAAATATCCTGTCGGCATAACATACCTGCGTAAACAGGTTTGATGCCGCATAAAAGATCGTCAGTACAAAAATGCCCAGCCAAAATTTAAAAAAAGGTTTGGGCCACGCTGCTTTCACCAGTATCACAATGCACACCGTCATTCCCAGTAGCAGTATCTCTAAAAATATAAAGGGCGGCTGGTCATAAAAATATAGTCCGAGGATTAAAGCGATGATAAGTGAAGAAACAAACGGGTGTTTTACAATATAGTCAGTTTGATCAAGCGTACTTTGAAAGTTATCTTTTAGCCGTACTAATTTGCGCCTGCTGGTATATATCCATGCAAAAAAGAGCATTAATACGGCTAAGGTTACCAAATGACTGACAATGTTTATCCGGCTGGTTGCTTTGGGGTCAATAAAGTACTTTAAAAGTCTTAAATTTAACTTGCTTGTTTTAGACGCTACCGTATCAAACGGTATAACATTTTGCCGATGAGATTGCCAGATATAGCCATACTCGTTGGTAAGCGACCTGGCGGTAAAATCGTGGATCTTTAAATCAATCCGGTCATTTATATCTAAATACAAAAGGTCAAGTGCTGTTACGCGGTTTTGTAAAAGCCCCAATTTGATCACCGCCTTGTCAATTGCGGTATCGAGGCGTTCCCACTTATTTTGTATTTGTGTAATCTGCGGAAGGTATCTTACCCGCAGCATACTGTCTGCAGGCACTTTATTCATAGCGGTATCTTTTTTGAAGTCGAGAATATCATTATGGATTTTATCCATCTTGGTTGTATTTTCCGACAGCTCTTTTTGCCAGTTATCAAGGTCATCCTTAACATGTGAAATTAAATACCTGATGGTAAAAAGATAGCTCAAAGTACTCGAATGGTCATTTTCAATTATGGTACTCATCACTGGCATCCGCTTTTCCAGCGAGGGCAAGTGCTGGTTTATTTCGAGTGTATCAAATCCTTGGGAGAAGTCAGAAAGATCCTGATTGTAGAGGCTGTTGTAATATTCGAGCTTTTGCAATAACCCATTTACAGAATTGTCTGAATGCTTAAAAGTACGCATCATCGAATCGCGCTTCATTACCGCCCTTCTTAACGAATCCCTTACTGTACCATGGGATTTTGTTTTTTTGTGCTGGGCATTGCAATCATTGGCAACTACAGTTATTAGCAGTGTTAATGAAAAAACAAACGATAATTTTAACAGGTTATGCATTCTTCAATTATTTTAATAAGCTTTCAATGGCTAAACGGTAGGAGTCCATGCCGAAACCGGCAATCACTCCTTTACAATTTGCTGCCAGCATTGAACTATGCCTGAATTCCTCCCGCTTGTATACATTGGAAATATGCACTTCTATTACCGGCGTATTTATAGCGGCTATGGCATCAGCAATGGCAATGGACGTGTGGGTATAAGCACCGGCATTCAGTACAATACCATCATAAGTGAAGCCGGTTTCATGTAATTTATTTATAATTTCGCCCTCAACGTTACTTTGGTAGTAATCAATGGTAAGGTTTTTATACCGCTTCCGCAACTCTTTCAGGTATGCTTCGAAATCGCTGTTTCCGTATATTGATTTTTCGCGTACGCCGAGCAGGTTTAAATTTGGCCCGTTAATAATTTGTATCTTCATCACATCAAACTTAAATAAAAACATTAATAAAAATCAATTGGATTGGCGTTCGGCAATAAAAGGTTTCCAGGCATATTTGAAATTAGAAAAATCCCTGTCAAAAAATTCTATCGAGGCTTATAGCCGGGATATAGAAAAACTATGCCAGTTTTCTGATATTCAGAAAGATAAGCTTTTGCCTGAAAGAATAACTTTAACTGACCTGCGTCGGTTTATTGAATGGGCTAACGGATTAGGAATGATACCATCTTCGCAAGCAAGGGTATTATCAGGAATTAAAGCGTTCTATAAATATATGTTAATGGAGGACATGATAAAAAGCGACCCCTCGGAATTGCTGGAATCACCCAAAATTCAACGGAAGTTGCCGGATACTTTAAGCTATAATGACATCAATAAATTAATAGATGCCATTGATGTATCAAAGCCGGAAGGAGGACGCAATAAAGCGATACTGGAGGTGTTGTACGGTTGCGGTCTGCGCGTGTCTGAATTAACGGAACTCAAACTGTCGAATCTTTACCTTGATATCGAATTTATAAAAGTAACGGGAAAAGGCAGTAAAGAGCGGCTTGTGCCCATTGGCGGCTCGGCCGTGAAAGCTTTGAAAATTTGGATTGAAAATATCCGGGTACACATACCGGTAAAAAAGGGCGAAGAAGATCTTGTTTTTTTAAATCGCCGGGGAGCAAGATTAAGCAGGGTATATATTTTTATGGTTATTAAGCAATTAGCTGAACTTACCGGAATTAATAAAACGATTAGTCCGCATACCTTCAGGCATTCATTTGCTACGCACTTGATTGAAGGCGGGGCCGATCTGCGTGCTGTACAGGAAATGCTGGGTCATGAAAGTATTACCACCACCGAAATTTATACACACATGGATAGAGAATATTTAAAAGGAACTATTATTCAGTTTCACCCGAGAAGTTAGTTTTTTATTTTGGGTTTCGGATGTTCGATTTCGGATTTTAGTTCAGACAAACGAATTTAGCAAAGCTTTAATCATCCGGTCCCGGCCGCTCATATCTTGTCTTAACTCAATGTTTATAAATCCTTTATTTGATAATAGTTCAATTGTTTGTTCACTATAATTTTCATTGATCTCAAAAAACAGCATACCATTATCCGTGATGTGATCTACAGCATATTCGGTAATTGCCTTGTAAAATATCAATGGGTCATTTTCGGGTACAAACAGTGCACTGTGCGGTTCAAAATCTGTTACGTTAATGTGCATTTGTGTTTTGTCGGCCAGGGTTACATAAGGAGGGTTGCTGACAATGATTTCGAACTTCGAATGTTCGATTTCGGATTTGAAATTCAAGATATCTGCCTCTATAAAATCAATATCAACTTGATTTAATTCGGCATTTTCTTTTGCAGTTTGCAAGGCTTTAATTGAAATATCAATTGCAGAGATCTCAAAGCCAGGCAAATGCTCCTTTAAGCTGATGGCGATACACCCGCTTCCGGTGCCAATATCCAGTATGGCGCCTGTTGCCCTGTTCTCTTTACGTACTGATGAGATCACCCATTCAACCAGCTCTTCTGTTTCCGGCCGCGGAATCAGGACTGAAGGATTAACATTGAAAGGCAATCCGTAAAATTCCGTTTTGCCCGCTATGTACTGTAACGGCTTACCTGATTTTAGTTCACTTAATATATTTACTAACTTTTCAACCTGCGATGACGATACTTCTTTCTCAGGAAAAGCTTTAACCTGTGCTTTTGATAAATTCAATATTTCACTGATTACCAATAATGTTAAAGCTTCTATCTCATTCGGCTCATAAACTTTTTCTAATCCTTTTTTAAAATCAGCAAAAACATCCTTTAAGGTATTCATCCAACAAAGTAACAAAATATCTCTGCTATATTTGCACCATGCAGGGTCACGAAAAATATATACAACGCTGCCTTGAACTTGCTGAATTGGGTTTAGGAACTGTAAGCCCAAACCCAATGGTGGGGGCCGTTGTTGTTTGCGGGGATAAAATAATAGGAGAAGGCTATCACCATACATATGGCGAAGCCCATGCGGAAGTAAACGCCATTAACCAGGTCATCAGCAAGTTTGATAATGCAGCCGAACTGTTAAAGCAATCAACGATCTATGTTTCACTGGAACCTTGCGCTCATTATGGCAAAACCCCGCCCTGTGCCGATCTGATCATTAAACACCGGATTCCCAAAGTTGTTGTTGGCTGCCGCGATCCGTTTGACCAGGTGAATGGAAAAGGTATAGAAAAACTAAAAGATGCAGGAATTGAAGTGCTGACCGGAGTTTTGGAAAACGAATGCCAATGGTTAAACAGGCGTTTTTTTACAAGAGTGCAAAAACATCGCCCGTATATTATTCTTAAATGGGCTCAAACTACAGATGGCTTTTTTGCCCCTGATGATAGCAAACAGCATTGGATCACAGGGATAGAAGCACGCAAGCTAGTGCATCTGTGGCGAAGTGAAGAGGATGCGGTTTTAGTGGGCAAAAACACCACCGCAATTGACAATCCGCAATTAAATGTACGCTATGCAAACGGAAAATCACCAAAAAGAGTGGTTATTGACAGGAGGCTTGAGCTGGATAATAACTTGAGTTTATTTGATCAAACAGTTGAGACACTTATTTTTAATGAAGTAAAAACCGATATCGACGGTAAAAATAAATACATTGCCCTTGAAGATTTTGACCGGTATGTTCCGCAGTATATTTTATATCAATTATATTTACAGGATATACAATCAGTTATAATTGAAGGTGGCGCATTTACGCTAAATTCATTTATCGCAGCCGGTTTATGGGACGAAGCCCGTATTTTTACCGGAACAACCAATTTAAAAGAAGGTATTAAAGCTCCGTCTATATCTGGTGACATTACCGGAGAATTTTTAACAGGGAATGATAAATTATTGGTTTTAGTTAATAATGTTAATGGTTGATTAACCGGATAGCTTTTATTACTTAATTAACCGGTCATTACTCAACCTTATCAACAACCAAACATGCTCTATATTATATTAAGTATTTGTTGCAGTGTTTCAGTGTCCATACTGCTTAAGCTGGCTAAACGTTATCACATTGACGTTTACCAGGCGGTTACATGGAATTATTCCATGGCAATTTTATTAAGCTGGATATTTTTAAAGCCGCATTTACAAGGTTTTGGCAATGCCCCTTTAGTTACCTATACCGTATTGGGCTTATTACTCCCGGCGCTTTTTGTGATCCTGGCCTTATCTGTTAAGCTAACCGGTATAGTGCGGACGGATATCGCACAGCGCTTGTCGTTATTTATCCCAATCATCGCATCTTTTTTACTGTTTGACGAAAAAATCACGTTTTTAAAGTTGCTGGGAATAATATTGGGATTTACTGCTATCCTGTTTTCTATTCCATGGCAAAAGAAAAATAGTAGTAATAATAGAACCGGCAATGCGTGGTTGTACCTGCTGATTGTTTTTGCAGGGATGGGTGTTATTGATGTTTTATTTAAGCAGATTGCCGCTTTTAAGCCCATCGCTTATGGTACATCGCTTTTTATAGTTTTTGTACTTGCGTTTGTATTTGCTTTGATAGGTTTGGTTTACCAGGTAGTTACAAAAAAAATGAAATTTTCCTGGCCGCATATTTTAATTGGCTGGTTTTTAGGGATAGCCAATTTCGGTAACATCATGTTTTACTTAAAAGCGCATAAGGCGCTGGCAAACCAGCCCTCAACTGTTTTTTCGGCGATGAATATTGGTGTAATAGTTGTTGGCGCTTTAACCGGTCTCCTTGTTTTTAAGGAAAAGCTGAGTTTACTTAATAAAGCCGGCATAATGATAGCTATTATAGCGATAATAGTTATCGCAAAATCATGATTATAAATGCTATTCGACGATACTTACCATACAATTGAAAACCCCGTTGAAGGGATATTTCGCGACCGTGGCAGTAAATTTTTAGCCTATGCGTACCCGGTCATAAATGAGCATGAGCTTAAGGATATTCTTTCTCAAATAAAAAACGAACATCCAAAGGCAAACCACCACTGCTGGGCGCTCCGGCTTACTATTGACCGTTCTGTATTCCGCATAAATGACGATGGCGAACCGGCAGGAACTGCAGGAAGACCCATTCTTAATACTTTGCTTTCCCGCGATCTTACGAATATTGCAGTAGTGGTGGTGCGGTATTTTGGCGGTACGCTGCTGGGTGTTCCGGGCTTAATCAATGCCTATAAACTGGCGACTGAAGATGCTTTAAGTAAAGCTCTTATAGTCGAGAAAACGGTGAACGATATTTATGCCGTCGAGTTTGATTACCTTCAAATGAATGACGTAATGCGTATAATAAAGGATGATAACCTTCCTATTCTGTCGCAGCAATTTGATAACAATTGCAATATCCGATTATCGATCAGGAAAAGCCGGGTAAACCAAACAGTGTCAAAGTTTGAAAAGTTAACCGGGGTAAAAATGAAATTTCTAACGTCTTGAAATACAACCCAGTTTAAAATAGACAAACACGTTTTATAACGCCGCATCCCTTTTTTATTCGCTTTTGCACTATAAATATGTATTTTAGTCGCATATGCAATCTTTTGAAATAGATAAGTCCGATCTTTTACGCATTGAAACTGCGCTGGAGGGTGATGATGCTGAGTTAGAACTTGTTCTGAAGGAATACCATGCTTCGGAGATTGCGTTGCTGTTTGAAAGGCTCTCGCAGGAAGCCAGGGAAAGGATCATTAATATTCTTCCAACCGATGTTGCATCAGAAGTAATTTCTGAAATGCATGAAGAGCAGGATCCCGGCGAATTGCTTATCGGCCTTCAAAAGGACAAACGTTCGGAGATTATTGAAGAACTGGATTATGATGATGCTACCGATATCATCTCACAACTGGATGAAGATGAGCAGCAGGAAATATTAGAAGATTTAGACCAGGAAGACGCCGACAGCATACGCGCGCTGCTAAAATACGACGAGGATACTGCGGGGGGGCTAATGAACTCCGAAATTATCAAGGTAAATATCAATCTTGATAAAAAGGATGCCCTGGACGAGATCATCCGCCAATCGGAGGAGATGGAGGAGTTTTATACCATCTACGTTGTGGATGACCATGATATTTTGCAGGGTATTTTATCGATCAAATCTATTATAAAGGCAAAAGCCGATGCGCATGTGCGTGACCTGGTTGATAAGGACTTTGTATATGTGAAGGCTGATCTGGACCAGGAAGATGTTGCCGGGCTTATATCACAATACAATTTAACTACCATACCGGTAGTTGATGATAATATGAAGCTGCTGGGCAGGGTTACGGTTGATGATATTATCGACGTAATGGAGCGGGAGAGCACGGAGGATATATTAAAGATCTCCGGCGTATCAGAAGATGAAGAGCTGAGCGGTAACTGGCGGGATGCGGTAAAAAGCCGTTTGCCCTGGCTGGTTATAAATCTCGGAACCGCTTATTTGGCCGCTTCTGTTATCAGGCACTTTGACGACACTGTTCAGAAGCTACCAATACTGGCCGCTTATATGACCATTATCGCCGGAATGGGGGGGAATGCAGCCACCCAGGCCCTGGCGGTAACGGTACGGCGTATCTCCTTAAGCGACCTTAGCGATAAGCAAGCTTATAATGCCGTAATAAAAGAATTTTTGGTGGGCATGTTAAACGGCGCAGCAAACGGGCTGATCGTTTTTTGTGTGGCCTTATTTTATGATTCCAATCCCATGCTTGGCCTGGTATTATTCCTGGCAATGACCGGCAATCTGATCATAGCCGGATTGACAGGTGCATCAATACCGTTGGTGTTAAAGAGGGTAGGAATTGACCCGGCGGTGGCATCCTCCATAATAATTACCACCTTTACAGATTGTGCCGGCTTTTTGTTGCCCTTATGGTTTGCAACCAAGCTTTTATTGCCGGCGCACTAATAAGATTTCACAACCAATTGAATATAAGAATACATTCAAATATATACAAATGACCGAAGTAAGATACAACTGGACAAAAGAAGAGATCGCTGAAATATACTACAGGCCCCTGCTGGACCTTGTTTATGAAGCCGCGACGGTACACCGTGAAAATAAAGATTATTCAGAAGTACAGATAAGCTCATTGATATCTATCAAAACCGGCGGATGTCCGGAAGATTGCGCTTACTGTCCGCAGGCGGCACGTTATAACACCGGGGTTGATGTACATGCAATTATGCCGAAAGCAGAAGTAATTGCCGTTGCCCAAAAAGCAAAGGATGGTGGCGCTTCCCGGTTATGCATGGGCGCTGCATGGCGTGAAGTGCGTGACAACCGCGATTTTGATAAAGTGATTGATATGGTAAAGGCGGTAAACGAGCTGGATATGGAAGTTTGCTGCACGCTGGGAATGCTGACCGAATCGCAGGCACAAAGACTTGCCGATGCCGGATTATATGCTTATAATCACAACCTGGATACCTCTGAAGAAGATTACAAACGCATTATTACCACCCGCACTTATGATGAGCGCTTAAAAACGCTGGAACATGTACGCAAAGCTAAGATCACTGTTTGCAGTGGCGGT
>JAQNCM010000659.1 GCA_029237615.1 Mucilaginibacter sp. | reverse complement strand
TCATTTATGCTGCCTCTTGATAATGAACTAGTTGTGCCACAATTTGCAATTGATCAACTTTATGCTCTTTTGATTGAGAATTCAAGATTCTGTTACGAATTTCTTTTTGTTTAGATGATTGTTTCTTAATAATTTCTTCCAGTCTGTCAACTACGCTCATATCAGCTTTATCAAATAAAATTTCCTGAGTTCTGGTCAATGGTACAGAAAAGATATTAAAATCTGCAATATTTTGCATTCTATTTGTGGTCCATTGTGGTTGTGCATCAATTTGTTGAAATTTTGAGAAATCAACGTTTAAATGGGTCGGTCCAATATTGTAAAGATTTGACCCAGCGCTTACGACGGTAAATACGATATGCTCATATCTTTCTAAATCTACATTATACTGTGCATTAGGATTACCCCAATGTGAAGTATCAATAATATGTGAATCAGTGACTGCGTATAAATTTAGTATTTTATTATGTATCGCTAATGTATATCTAAAATATTGAAATTCCATCTGGACCGCAATATTCCAACCACATTGTTGGAGTTTAGCAGTATCAGATTCCCAGCCTTGCCAATGAACTCGGATTGGACGGCTAAGAAGCCGTCCATAACCAATATCCATCACAATTAGATATTACCGTGGTCAAATGCCAATTCCATATCAGCAAGCTCACGTTCAATATTAGCTACAATCGTACGGGCACTTTCCAATTCACGTAATTTAGCTTTAAACTTTGCGACAGCTTTATTGTTAAATTCGTCTTGTACTTCTTCCTTCGCACGTTCAATAATACTTTTCTTATCAACTTTAATTGCACTTACACTCATTTTCGTTTCCTTATAATAATTTCGAATGGGAATAATTTATGATACCAAGGTTTATAGGTTTTTAACCGTTGCACTTCAACTTTAACAGCTTCATCAAATTTTTCTTGTTTAATTTGTTCTAACGCTGTGACTAGTACTGAATTATAATTTGGCTTCATAATTTATTCGATTTTAAATATTGTATTATAGTTTGGAAGAATAGTCAAGCAATTACATACCTTTAGGATATCGTCCAGATAACATCCATAATGTTTCTTTAGATTGATTATTTTGATTAATAACAGATCTTTCCGTATTACACTTTGTACAGGCTGCAACGAGTGTTAATTCACCTTTATTAGTGTAACGTAAAGGGTCCCATTTATCGTATAAATGGTCCAGAGTGCACATTCGTGGATTTATCCTTTCACCCTTAATTCTTGGCGGGTTAAATATCATAAGATTATGACACCAATGGCATAAGCCTTTTTGATCATTGTATAATTTAATCTTTATTTGTTTCTTTACAGCAGGAGAGAAGAATTCATTTGACATGGTTGTCCTCTATATGATGGATAAAAAATTGGTTGTACCGGAAGGATTTTCACCTCCATATTAAAGCAACCCTTACACCTAGTCGCGCTTCAGTGTAATTAACTTTAAACTCCAACAATGTGCGTTGGCAGCTTTGAAATATCACCAGATATTCTTATATTCGCCCACAGTACTTTTATATAATATATGATTATGAGATAAAGTCAAGAAAAATCTGCACGAGGTGGATTTGCACCACCATGATAAGTGTTATAAATCTACGATAGAGATATATTCTAGATTCACTCTACTTTCAAAATAAGGTATGACTTACCTGACCCAGCTTGCGGGCTGGCGCCTCTACTAATTCGGCTACCGTGCAAAAATAATGGCATCCCCGGAGAGATTCGAACTCCCGACCCTTTTGGTAGAAACAAAACGCTCTGTCCACTGAGCTACGGGGACATTATTATATAAAAAATTGGTGCCCCAAGTCAGACTCGAACTGACAAGCTTTCGCGCGGCTTTTTGAGAACCGTATGTTTACCAATTTCATCACTGGGGCAATAACGACTATTATACGTATATTTAGATAAATGTCAATTTTCATTAGAACACTTCAATTTGGAAGACATAAATAAAGGAAGAACCAATGAGTCTTCCTAATGCGAAAATCAAAATATTCCTATACCGTTGAACAATTAAAAGAAGCAATATTAAATTCTAAATCGTATGCACAATGCCTAAGATATTTAGGGTTGAACATATTTGGAAGTGCATATGATTCGTTAAAACGAAATATAAAAGCTAACAACTTAAATGTTTCACATTTTACCGGACATGCATGGTCTAAAGGTATGACAGGATTACGGTCTCCAATGTTATTCGCTTTAAACGATATAATCTTAGAAAATAAACATCCACAATATAACACATTCAAATTAAAGAATAGATTATTAAAAGAAAAAATATTTGAACATAAATGTTCATCCTGTAAGTTAGAAACATGGCTTGACAAAATTATACCGATTGAGCTTGATCACATTGATGGGGATAAACAAAATCATCATATTTCCAATTTAAGAATGTTATGCCCCAACTGCCATGCAATGACAAGCACCCATGCTGGAAAAAATATTAAACGTTAATTTTCTTAATCTTTGGCATTATCCGAGGAAACAATGTCTTTTTAATAGTTTCATATGCAACTTCTCCGATTAACTCAACGTCATCATCGCATTCAATCCAAAGTTTTGCCCCACATGGCAAAGGCTTATCAGGACTGTATACCAATTTGCTTTCACCTTTTATGGTAACTTCTTTACAATACCTTGAAGGTCCATACTTTCCATATTGTACTCTACATGCCTGCAGAGTGTTATCATATTTATTATTATGTTTAATTACGTGTTGATTGACGTGGATGAATTTTTTCATTTATTGTCCATAAATTATTTTAGTTACATAAATCGCTACCATTGAGCCGCACACGCCACCAGTTATATATCCTATTAATGATGGTCCATGTAAATCATCATCTGAATCTTTTGCTACTCGTCTTAAAATGAAGAAGCTTTGGGTTGCCATCAATATATCTGTGATAGCAGTCCACAAGTACGAAGCTTGTACGTATGCTCTACCATTTGCGACAGCAAGCCCATATAGAATAAATTGCATCGAAAAATAAAAGAAAAATCTTCCAGTATTAGAAGTAGGGAGTTTCATTGATTAACGTAGCTTTTTGATATTGTTTACCATTCTTCGGTGCAAACAACCATTAGTGCGCCGACAAGTATTAACAATAGTGCAAGTAATGCTAGAATATATAGAATGATTGGAGGGGCAGTAAATGGTATTAATTTTATCCCCATCAAGGTCAATATGGTTATTCCAGTGAATAAATTACCTATAATAGCTACCGCTCCGCCTACAAATATCCATTTTCCAATCTTGTTAATACGTTGTTTCATAATTATTTCATCTTTTCCAATACTTCGTTAGTTTTATCTGTTGTGTATTCATTACTATAGTTTACATCATTATTACATGTTACATTAAAATGCGCTCTATTTACTAACATGAACCCCCACGGTGCGATATCTTTAATGCCACCGTTAGGCTCACATATTTTCTGAGCATATTGTAATCCTGTAGAATTAATACTGCTTGAACATGCTATCAGCATTAATATAATTGACAACACAGTTAAGTATTTCATTTTTCTGGAACCTTATATTCAAAGTTTGCACCATCATTACAGATTACTAGAAATGCGGAGGTGAATCTAGCGGGCCGCATAGTTATATCTTCCACCATTTTGAGACCACTGTTGTTATTACATTTAGAAGCGATAAAAAAGACATTTTCTGCTGTCAATCTTCCATGTGTGAGGTGTACAGTGAATAAAAAAGTATAGCATATTGTAAGTACACCTAAGCAGGCACACATTATAAATTTTTC
>JAQNCM010000172.1 GCA_029237615.1 Mucilaginibacter sp. | reverse complement strand
GGCGGTTTCTGTTACTGGTGGGAAAAAACGCCTCGCTGCAGCGAAACAAAGCATGGTGGCAGTATTTTTTTGGCAAAGCCGAAGCCGAAAAGGACAATTATACCCGCATTAAGCCTATCATTGATGCCTGCAAAAGCATGAAGCAAACCCGCACGGGTGCATTGATTGTTTTTGCAAAATTTTACGACGAACAATTTTACCAGAACAGCTGCGAAGTGGTGGAGGCAAAAATATCAAAGCGTCTGCTCGAAAGCATTTTTCAGAAAAACAGCCCCCTGCATGACGGGGCCGTTGTAATTTCAGAAAATAAGATAAAATCGGCAAGCTGTATTTTACCGCTTACAGAAAAGACCGATCTTCCTGCTCAATTTGGTTTGCGGCACCGTGCCGGGATAGGTGTAACTGAAGCCAACGACGCCACTGCCATTATCATATCCGAAGAAACCGGCGAAATTTCCTACGCAAAACAAGGCCGTGTTAAAATGAACATCAGTTTCGCCGAGCTGGAAAAACTATTGAATAAGGATTTTTATTAATCAAATACGATAAGAGCACATACTGATATTGCGACCGCTAGCTTATTTTTGATCAGGTACAACTGGCGAATAAGGACCAATAAAGGTTGGCAATCCCGGAAGTGATTTTTGTAACATACTGCCTGGGTTTACCGGGTCAATTTTTAAAACCGGCATATTATCATGGTCGTCCGCCCTGGCTATGGCCATATTATCATGGCCTTCCAATACCACCACAGGCATACGGCTGTAAAAGGCATTATTGTTAAACGAAAGAGACTGTTTATTAACCGCGCTCAGCGTTTTATTAATATGCAGGCCAGGATTCAGCAGTTGATAGTTATTTAAAGGCTGCGTGTTAACATATTTGCCCATAATCGCTTTTGCAAGACTATCTGCCGGTTTAACCCCGGCTGTTTGTTGTGCTTTTAACTGGTAAAAGCCACCTGTTAAAATAAATACAAGTAATATCTTTTTCATATCCTGGTAATTTAATACTAAGATAATCAATTATTTACCACACAAATGTTAAATAATTCTAATTATCACAGCCCTTAAATAAAAAAGCTCCGTATTTACCGGAGCTTTCAACTTATAAACTATTTATCCACTTCACGAGTTCCTCGCGGGATTTGCCCGTCTTTTTCTGAAGTTTCCCAAGCGTTTCATCGTCCTTACCCTCTTCGTAGGCCAGATCGTCATCTGTCAAATCGCCGTAGGCCTGTTTTATTTTACCTTTCAACTCGTTCCAGCCGCCCTTTATTTCTAACTTATCCATGATGCTTTTTAATTTAAGATGTTATTAAGATAACAGCATTAACATCATTTTGGTTTTAAAAAAAGCGATGGAAGAGGCGAAATGACGAGAAGCAAAAGCCAAGATTTCCTGGCTCCATCTGTCTTAATTCCTGCATCTTGCTTCTTTACTCTTGCTTCTTTTACAGCGCTCCTTCCTTAATTTCATCCACCACTGCAGGGTCAAGCAGGGTTGAGGTGTCTCCCAGGTTAGAGGTGTCTCCTTCGGCTATCTTTCTTAAAATCCGACGCATTATTTTACCTGATCGTGTTTTTGGCAAACCGCTTACAAACTGGATCTTATCCGGCCTGGCTATCGCGCCAATGATACGTGTAACCGTCATCATAATATCCTTGCGGGCAAGTTCTTCGTCCCCATGCTGATTCGGGCAAACCACAAAAGCGTAAACTCCCTGGCCTTTTATATCGTGCGGATAACCCACCACCGCCGACTCAACCACGCTGCTGTGCATGTTGATGGCGTTTTCAACCTCGGCAGTACCAATTCGGTGACCGGATACATTCAGCACATCGTCCACCCGGCCGGTTATGCGGTAGTAGCCATCTTTATCCCTCAAACAACCATCGCCGGTAAAGTAAAGATCAGGATATGTAGCAAAATAAGTGGTGCGGCAGCGCTCATGATCACCATAGGTAGTGCGCAGCATACCCGGCCATGGGAACCTGATACATAAATTTCCGCTTACCTCATTTCCTTCAATTATTTTACCGTTTTCATCAACCAGCACAGGCTGTACGCCGGGTAAAGGCAAAGTAGCGTAAGCCGGTTTGGTTTTGGTAACGCCTGCAATTGGTGATATCATAAAACCACCGGTTTCTGTTTGCCACCAGGTATCCACTATGGGGCATTTTCCCAAACCGATCTTTTCATCAAACCAATGCCATGCTTCTTCATTGAGCGGCTCGCCAACGGAACCCAGTTTTTTTATGGAGCTGAAATCCTTTCCTTTCAGCACGTCATCACCAAAGCTCATCAACGACCGGATGGCGGTTGGTGCGGTATAAAGTATATTTACCTTGTATTTTTCCACAATATCCCAAAGCCGTCCCGGTGTAGGATAGGTTGGGATCCCTTCAAACAATACAGTGGTTGCGCCTTGAGTAAGCGGCCCATAAGCAATATAGGAGTGCCCTGTTATCCAGCCGATATCAGCGGTACAAAAATAAACTTCACCCTGCTCGTACTGAAATGCATTTGCAAAAGTGTAACCAGTATAAACCATATAACCGCCGCAAGTATGCACTACGCCTTTAGGCTTCCCGGTTGAGCCGGAGGTGTAAAGGATGAAAAGCATATCTTCCGCATCCATTTCTTCAGCCGGGCAATCCTTATTCCCTTGCGTCTCTACCTTCTTTATCTCATCCTCCCACCAAACGTCGCGCCCTTTAATCATCGAAACAGGCGTACGACTGCGGGTAAGCACAATAACCCTTTTTATTGAGGGGCATTGTACCAATGCATCATCAATAATGTTTTTTAGGGGAATCTCTTTATTTCCCCTAAATCCTCCATCGGCAGTTATAACAATATTGCATTCAGCATCCTTTATCCGGTCGGCAATGGATTGTGCCGAAAATCCACCAAATACCACCGAATGGATGGCCCCAATCCGCGCACAGGCCAAAACAGCAATTTCCAGCTCAGGCACCATCGGCATATAAATACAAACCCTGTCGCCCTTTTTTGCGCCATTGTTTTTTAACGCGTGTGCAAACTGGCAAACTTTCTCGTACAGCTGCCGGTAGGTTAACACCCGGTGATTTTCCTGCGGATCATTCGGCTCCCATATAATTGCAGGTTTATCCCCCAAAGTTTCCAGGTGACGGTCCAGGCAATTTTCGGTGATATTTAACTTTGCGCCCTCAAACCATTTGATGTTCGGCTCTTTAAAGTTCCATTCCAACACTCTATCCCACTTTTTACGCCATAAAAAGTTCTCGGCTATACCTGCCCAAAATTGTTCGGGTTGTTCAACACTTTGCTGGTAAACTTTTTGATACTCATCAAATGAGGTGATCTTTAATGCGGTTTTCATGGTTTTGAAATTGGTGAGCGAAAAGTAAGAATTTTCCTGTATAATAGTTTGTAACAAATAAACATATATACAAATTTTAAAAAGATAGCCTAACTTTTTAAAATTTGTATATATATGGAAATATTTTTGCTAATTGTTGTGCTGAAATTTAATCTTTATATGGCACTTTGTTTTTACGGTACAATATCGCCTTTAAATAAAGATTTCATACCTTATTAGTAAGGTCATCCTAAGTTTGCCCTCCATTAATTTATCGCCGGTTTCAAGCGTCCCGCTGACGTCACCAAATAATTTTCAACGGACTTTCAGGGTTCGCGCTGCTATACTAATACTCATGTGCCGAACCAACGAATCCCGTCCCCGTTGTCCATAGTTCCAACTACGGATCACTATGCCCGGAGACGGTGTCTCTATACAAGTATCCGCACTTTCAGTGGGAGCTGCCTATGACTAAACAAGCGGCCACAAACTACAACTCCAACGGCGCTACATCTGCCATTGGCAGGAACATCTTTCCGCTTCCCCGCAGCAGGATAAATCCGAATTTTTTGTAGAAGGCAACCGCATCTCCATCCAGAGGGTGTCGCCACTCCAATTGACCGATTGCCCATATCAATTTGCATTCCTAAAAATATAAAAGTAAATTTGTAATAAGTACAAAGCAAATGAAAGCAGTAGTGTTTGAAACGGAGTTATCGGATAACACGATTAATATCCCTGAAAATTTCCGGTCGGAATTGTCTTTATCAAAAGACAAACACGTGCGTGTTATTGTGTTGATTGACGACTTTGAAAAAAACGAAGAAGCTGCATTTAAAAAGATGGTAAGCGCACAGTTTCTAAATGGCTACGATGATACAGATTCAGTTTATGATAGTCTGTAAGTATGGCAAACTACAAGTTAGGTGAAATTGTACTCGTCAAATTTCCATTTACCAACAATCTTGGTTTTAAAAAACGGCCTGCATTAATTATTAAGGATACAAATGACGGCGATGTAATAGTTTGCCGCATCACCAGTAAGCTATACAACTCTTCGTATGATATTGAATTAAAGAACTGGAGCAAAAACGGGTTGCAGCTCCCTTCGGTAATAAGAGTGCACAAAATGGCTTCACTTGAAAAGAATATGATCGACCGAAACCTTGGAGAAATTGACAATAATGTAAAAACCGAGGTAATCAATATAATTCAGACATTACTCTCTTAAGCTACAGATTTAATAACCGGCTTTCCGATTTCCTGCTACAAATTATTACGCAGCCGCTGTCCGCCGTTTCCAACTACGGATTTACTATGCCTGGAGAGTGTCCCGATGCAAGTATCCACACTTCCAGCAGGGTAGCCGATGACTAAACAAGCGGCTACAAACTACAACCCCAACGCGCCACATCTGCCATTGGCAGGAACATCTTTTCGCTTCCCCGCAGCAGGATAAATCCAATACAACAGTAAAGCCAAGTATTTTTAAAAATATTTTCAAATCACTGTTGCCTATTTCACATAAAATCCTGATATTTGCAAACTCTTTTAAGAAAAGGGAGAATTAAAAAGATTTGTCATGTCAAGAATTTGTGATCTAACAGGAAAAGGATCTTTAGTAGGTAACAACGTTTC
>JAQNCM010000165.1 GCA_029237615.1 Mucilaginibacter sp. | reverse complement strand
TATCGCAACCATACTGGCCGTGCTTACTTCATTAGGCTTTACTTATTATATAAATAACTTTTCATCCTATAATAAGGTTTATGGCTCTATAGGTGCGCTTATCATATTGATGTTATGGCTTTATCTCAACTCTTTAATTCTTTTAATTGGTTTTGAACTGAATGCCAGTATCGAATATTCAAAACGGAATATCAAAGTTGTAAAGCCCATGTTCAACACATTCCGGCAAAAAAATTCTGGTTAAGCATTTCAGATAATTCCCTTTCATATAATTTATAAAACATTATTTTAAATAATTTGTAAGTAATAACTATTAACTTATAATTATTTATAACATGAGTTTACAACATAAAATTTATTATTACGACTGCAATTGAGTTGATATTTCATTAAGTTTTACTTATATCAATTTTTCAAGCACAACGCCTTAAAGTAATCTTTCCGACTTTGCAGGTCGAGCGCAATCATTGGCTGAATGCGCTTAATAAATCACATACAAAACGGTTAAATTACATAAGTATCAGTATGTTATATGGACATCAACAAGGAATATTATCCTCAAACACTTACAGCAAAAGACTTATTTAAAAAAGTACAGCATTATAAAACATACCTCGTTAGTAAATGGAAAATTATTTTATTGCTTAGTATAGCAGGTATAGTGGCCGGCATCGCGTATGCATCATTAAAAAGAAATAATTACATAGCAATTTGCTCTTTTGTTGTTGACGACAATGACAAAGGCTCGTTAGGCCAGTTTTCTGGTTTGGCTTCATTGGTCGGACTTGATATCGGTAACAGCGCTAACAATGGGATTTTTCAGGGTGATAACCTTATTGAATTGTATAAATCCAGGTTGATGATTAAAAAAACCTTGCTAAGTAAAGGCTCATTTAATGGCCGAAGTGAATTGCTAATAGACAGATACATAGATTTTAACGATCTTAAAAATAAATGGAGCGATATACAGGGGATAAGTAACATGAATTTTAACAGGGCTGACAGTAATTTTTCACGCTTACAGGACAGTGTTATAAAAGAAATAACAAAAGAAATACAGCTGAAGAATTTAACGGTATACAAAAAAGAGAAGAAACTGAATATAATCAACGTATCCTATAGCTCAAAGGATGAAAGCTTTTCAAAGCAATTTACAAATGACATAGTTACCAATGTAAATCAGTTTTATATTAAAACTAAGACGGCTAAATCTCATAACAATGTAATGCTGCTTCAGCAGCAAGCTGATAGCGTCCGAAGCCTTTTAAATTCGTCAATAAAAGGCACAGCATCTGCAGTTGATCAAAATCCGAATTCCAATCCGGCGTTACAGGTATTAAAGGTACCTTCCTTAAAAAAACAGGTGGATGTGTCGGCCAACCAGGCCATATATGTTGAGATAATGAAAAATCTTGAGCTTGCCCGCTTAGCCTTGAAAAAAGAAACTCCTTTAATACAGGTTATTGATGCACCGACATTGCCATTGGATAGTGACAAGGTAACCATAACTAAGGGAGCAATTGCAGGATTAATAATTGGTGTATTGCTGTCCTTGATTATATTAACATATAACTTGATTAAAATTAAACTTACGGCCGAATAACAAGCTCACTATTGCTGCTATAATTTAATTAAAAAATAAAACGTTGAATTTAAATTTACAAGCTAAAGTCAGGGCCTATTTTACTGAGGGAAATAAGCGAAGTATTATCGCCAAAAAAAATATAGTAATAACTTTTTTGCTTAAAGGCTTCAGCATTTTAATAGGATTTATTTTAATTCCTGTCACCATCAATTATGTCAATCCAACTCAGTACGGTATCTGGCTTACATTGAGCTCCATAATTAGCTGGTTTAGCTATTTTGATATCGGTTTAGCAAATGGCCTTAAAAATAAGCTTGCAGAAACAAATGCCTTAAATAAGTTAGATATTTCTAAAACGTATGTAAGTACCACCTATGCAATTTTAGCAATTATTTCATCCGTTATATTTATTTTTTTTTGGGGAATTAATCATTTTTTGGACTGGGGAATCATACTACACACATCGGATCGGTTTAATAATCTCAAAGATGCTGCCTTATTGTTAATCGGGATATTTTGTACCCAGTTTGTGGTACAGATCATTAATACTGTTTTAACCGCTTGCCATGAGGTAGCCAAAGTTTCTCTTATCGTGCTTCTTGGCCAAATTTTCAGTTTGGTGGTGCTGTATATCTTTACAAATATTACAAGCGGCTCATTGATTAAACTTATAGCTATAATTGCAGGTGTTCCGCTTTTAGTACAACTTTTTTTAAGTATTTATTATTATAAAACAAAATATGCCGCTTTTTCACCGAATTTCAGTTTTGTAAATTTTAAATACGCCAGGAACTTACTAATCTTAGGCGGTTCGTTCTTTTTTATTCAGATTGGTTCGTTAATCCTTTTTCAAACAGACAACATAATTATCGCCCAGCTATTTCATCCGCAGGAGGTCACTGTTTTTAATATCGCTTTCAAATTGTTTTCTGCCATCACAATGGTTTTTACTATTATAATGACCCCTTTTTGGACGGCCTTCACGGATGCATATGTACGGAACGAAATGCACTGGATAAAAAAAGTGATTCGTAAAATGCGCCTATTTTGGATAATCCTATGCGTCTGCAGCATTTTACTATTTACAATTTCGCCAATCTTATATAAAGTATGGCTGCATGGACGCGTTCAGGTTCCTATGGCCCTTTCTTTTGTGATGAGTATTTACGTGATGGGTTATAGCTGGATAATGTTACATTGTTACCTGCTAAATGGAATCGGAAAAATCAAGCTCCAGGTTTATATGTATTTGGTTAGCATTTTGATAAATATACCAATGGCTATTTTTTTTGGAAAACAGTTCGGAATTGCCGGTGTTACCTTTTCAAATTCCTTGATTTTTGTGGTAATGGGTATTTTGTTATGGATTCAATGTAACAAAATTCTTAAGGGCAATGCTTACGGTGTATGGAACAGGTAATCGTATATGAAAATATCAATTGCTATTTATAGGGCGCTCCGCAATGCATATTTTGCAGTTTCCATTCCCATCTCTTCATGGAAAGCACTCACGTTATTTTCGTTAAATGGGGTCCATGTCGGAAAAGGATTTTTATCAAAGGGTAGTCCCTTGCTGGACGTTAGCAGGAAAGGCAAGTTTAACATAGGCTGCAACTTTAATTTAAACAGCGGCAAACATTATAATTTAATAGGCGGGCAATATAAGTGCTCGTTTGTTGTAGCACCGCAAGCCGAGCTGACAATTGGCGACAATGTAGGAATGAGTAATACGGCAATAGTTTGCCATAAAAAAATAATCATCGCCAATAATGTGAAAATAGGCGGTAATGTTAAAATTTATGACACAGACTTTCATTCGCTTTCGGCGGTAGAACGAAATCATATACCAGAAATTTACAATGTCAAATGCGGGGAAGTATTGATAAGCGAGGGAGCTTTTATCGGTGCTCACTCTATTATTTTAAAAGGTACGATAATTGGTAAAAATTGTATCATTGGTGCCGGTTCTCTTGTAAGCGGCCATATTCCCGACAACGAAATATGGGCTGGCAATCCGGCTAAATTTATTAAATCGGTAAATGAACTTTAACCTGCAAAAAATAGCAAACCCATATACGGTATTTGGCCTGGCCTGGTCATTATGCCTGGTAATGTATTCGTTTGGCTGGGCAGGAATATTTCCTAAAATCACTTTACAACTGGCGGTGTTTTTAATTGTGTTAATCGCTCTTTTTATCGCCACCGGAATATTTTATAACAGAATTAAACCTGCAGCATTTAAAGAGCCTTTTATTTTAAATTACCGGCTTTTATTAGGCATAAATACGGCTATTTGGATCCTTTCATTTTTATATAGCGGTATCCCGTTGTTAAGCGGCTTAAGGAATGAAGACTTTGGTATCCCTTTAATTAAAAACTTTGCCACTAGCTTTAATAACTTTTTAAGCATTTACTGTTTCTATTTGTTTTTAACAACACGCAGAAAAAAATTTTTGCTTTATAGTGCATATTGTTTGGCCTTTTTCATACTCGTTATATCCCGCGGTAACATTATGATGTCACTGGCAACCATGTTTTTTTTATGGATAAATCTTAAATCGCCGGTATTGAATGTTAAAAAGCTTGCCGCTATAGCCACAGGAATATTGCTGGTGTTTTATTTATTTGGTGTGGCTGGTAATTTACGGTCAATAAATGACCTGGCTTCTTATAATCCTAAAATGGATAACAGCTATAATAGCGACATAATAATAAAGATAGGTGATGCTTCCGATTTCTTTAAGAACAGCTTTATACCAAATGAGTATTTCTGGTCATATGTATACATAACCTCTCCTCTAAGCAATCTCCAATATAATATAAATAATAGTTCGCCGCCTTTTACTCCCAAAGGGGTTTCGTTATTAGTTGTTAATGAAATAATGTTAGATGCCATATCAAAAAAAATAAACACCAGTCTTGATTTAGTTCCAACATCCCCCAGTTTGATTGTGGAGACGCTTACAGTAAGTACCACACTGGCGGGCAGTTATGTAGACGCAGGGTGGTTTGGCATGATATTATTCATGGCTGTGCTATGGATTCTTCCAATTGTATATACCTTAATTATCCAGGACACCCCGCTCGCAGTAATTGGTATATCAACCATGTGCACTATCTATTTCTTCTCTATATTTGATAATATGCTGGCCCTTACCGGTTTAACTTTTCAACTCGTGTTTCCGTTGATTTTTTTATCCAAACCCCAAAAAGGCAGTTTTTCAATTGCAGGTAACCAATGAGCACAGTTTTTGAAACCGATAGTTTAATAAATGAACCGTTAATCAGCATAATTACAGTGGTATTTAATGCTGAAAAAACATTAGAGCAAACCATACTCAGCGTTATTAATCAATCGTACAGTAAAATTGAATATATCATAATAGACGGCGGATCGACAGATCAAACTACCGGCATCATACGGAAATATGAAAATGAAATTAGTTATTGGAGAAGCGAACCTGATAAAGGAATTTATGATGCTATGAATAAAGGGGTCGGCGTAGCTACCGGCGAATGGATATATTTTTTGGGAGCCGGCGATATTTTATTGGATGTATTGCACAAAATACTACCGGGCTTTACAGACAAAAACACTTTATACTATGGTGATGTTTATAAATTAGATGAATTAAAAGTTTATGACGGCCATTTTTCAGGATTTAAATTAGCGGTAAAAAATATTTGTCACCAGGCAGTTTTTTACCCGGATAAGGTGTTTAAAAAGTTCAGTTATAATTTAAAATATAGAATGCAGGCAGATCACGATTTAAATATGAGATGCTTTGGAGATCGTGATTTAAAGTTTAAATACCTGCCCATAATAATAAGTAATTATGAAGGCTCGGGTATATCTGCGTACCATTTAGATATCCCCTTTTTTAAAGATAAACTCGCTATTATCAAAACTAACTTTTCATTTTGGGTTTATTATTATGCGCTTATTCGTAATAAAATTGCAAAGGTGTTTAAATCTGATAGCTCCCTCAGGCAATAGGGGTTAACGTAAGTACTGATGTTATGGATAAAGTTTGCGTTTTGATAAGAGTTTATAACCGGGTGGAAGATTTAAAATACTGCCTTGATATAATTCGTGACACCTGGAAAAATTTTGAATATTACATCATTGTTGTTACAAATGGTATTGGTGATGGATATATGATTGATGATGATTCGAGAGCAAAAATTGATTGTCTGGTTCAATTAGAGAATAACGTTGGGCACTTTAACGGGAACTCTCAGCTTTTATTGGCAGGATTGGATTCGATACCGGCTGAATGCAAATACACCGTATTACTGGAAGCTGATACATGGCTATACCAGGATAAACTTATAAAAAAATATATCGGGCAACTGGATGCCGAAAATGCCGTTTGGGCAAGCGCCCAGTTTTTTAGATATATCCTTAACCTGGCAACAGATTTCGCTATTGTAAAGACATCCATTTTTAAAGCCCATAAAAATTTGTTTGTTTTTTCAAAAACACCCGAGTATCATGTCGCAAATTATCTTGTTAAAAACGGGTTGAAATTTATTTATATAAACGAAAACATGCCTGTCTCCCTGCCGAAATACTTCAGAAAATACCCTTACGCTTATAAGGGCCGATTTTACACTTTTGAAAAAAGTAAAATGGTTACACATCATATTGAACATTTGGCAGATGGTATGGAGGAAAAAAAATACTATTTTAACCTTGTTACCGGTGTTGAATATTTTAAGGTCAATATTGATCAATCATATACATGGACGCGATTTAAAATACGCCTGGCCATCGCGCTCTCTATTCTGCTCCCATACAAGAGCTGGTTTTTGAAAACAAAAAATACCGCTTCTTTGTAATCAAACTATGTCAAAGTTTGATAGCGAAAAATTACAAAAGCTTAAAAGAATTGATAACTTACTCAAATCGCTGTGTTTTTTCCCCCTAAATAAAAAAAACAGGCCGCTAATTATTGATGAGCCGATAGCCGAAATAGTGATCATTGCCATAATGATGATCGGCGACACCATAATGAGCATTCCGTCATTGGCGGTATTAAAACGAAACTTTCCTCATGCACGTATCACTTTAATTTGTGAACCGGTGGTAAAAGTTATTCTTGATGATCAAAATTTAGCAGATAACTTCATCGTGGTAAACAGTCCCTGGTTACACAATAATTATTCTGTTAAGAACATTAGACAATTAATAAATGGCATTAAAAAGGCTAACAAAACGCGGTATGATATAGCAATAGATTTCAGGGGCGACTGGAGAAATATTTTTTTAATGAATTTTATCAGAGCAAAACGTAAGGTGAGTTTTGATTACTCTGGAGGAGAATATATGCTCACGGATGTAATTTCGGAAAAGCCGGCAATTTTACATTATATTGATCAATGGCTTTACCTGCTTAAAAGCATAGGTTGCACTGTTTATGATGATGACAAATACCCTTCACTAAAGTTAACTGTACAGGCTGAACAATTTTTAAATGATTTTAAAACCAGGCATAGCCTTCAAAATACCTTTGTTTTGGGTGTACACCCGGGTGCCAGTTTAACAACCCGTAAATGGGATGAGAAAAAGTATATTGAATTACTTCTAAAACTTTCAAAAAAAAACCAAAACCTCAAAATTCTTCTTTTTGAAGGGCCAAATGAAAGTCTCACTATCCTAAAAATAAAAAACGCTTTGATGAGCGAAAGGGTTGATACAATAGTAGTTAATGAGTCTCTTAAAAACTATATAACGCTTATAAATTGCTGTAACCTGCTTATTTGTAATGATAGCGGCGCAGGACACATTGCAGGGGCCTTTGGTATACCTTCAGTTATAATTTTTGGCAAGTCGGATCCGGAAACGGTGAAGCCATACAACAGGAATTATATCAGGATCATATCTCATTTTAACGACAATATAAAAAAAATGCAAGACGCCGGCAATCGTGAATACCTGGAGTCAATTACCGTAAATGAAGTTTATAAAGCTGCATCTAACTTTATAGACACTGTAAACAATCCACACTATATCAAATAACATGTTTTCAAGAAAAAATATCACTTTAATTTATCATTATGTACGCACAATGATACTTTACAGACCATTCTTGAAAAAAGCCGGAGAAAAATGTATAGTTGTTAACCCTATTTGGTTTACTCCCAAATGTTTAACAGTTGGAAACAATGTAACCATCAGGAATAATGCGCGGATAGAAGGCGTATTCAAATATGAATCTGAAAGGTACTTCCCAGAAATTGTGATTGGCAATGACGTTAAAATCCAGCAAAACCTGCATCTCACTTGTGCGTTAAAAATAACAATAGGCAATAATACTGCAATAGCAGCAAATGTCACCATAACAGATATTGATCATGGTTATGAAGACATAACCATGCCTCCGGAAAAACAACCGCTTACGGTAACCGCTGTTATTATAGGCGACGACTGTAAAATATATAACAATGCAGTGTTGTTGCCTGGTACCATATTGGGTAAGCACGTAATTGTTGGCGCAAACTCGGTTGTTAAGGGGCAATTTCCGGATTTTTGTTTAATTGCAGGAACACCTGCAAAAATTATAAAGCACTACGATAACGATGTAAATCGATGGGTAAAAAGCAATCCTAACAATTAAAACTCTTTCTTAATCCTTTAACTGCAACGCCTAAGTCAGCTAATACTTATCCGATAGTTCCCCGTTAATGTGGTTGTTATTTATATAATAGATAATTAATTACATTTTAAAACATTTATTATCGTTATATGTAATTATTTATATAAAAGAACTTTAATTGATTGCATTGAATTGATAAATATCGATACAAAACTTTGATTATTGCTTAGAAAATATAAATGGAAAAAAATATTTTGATAACAGGTGGCGCCGGGTTTATAGGGTCGAATTTGACATTAAACTTAATTAAGAAAGGTCATAATGTAACTGTTTTAGATAATTTATCGAAGCAAATACATGGGGATAATCCAAAAGAATCATCCTCTTTATATAAAGCAATTAAAAACCACGTAAACTTTATTGAAGCCTCTGTTACTTCAGAAACCCAGCTTCTGAAAGCAATTAAAGGACAAAGTATCATTGTGCATTTGGCAGCAGAAACCGGTACAGGCCAGTCTATGTTTCAAATAGCCCATTATAGTAATATCAATGTAGGCGGCACAGCGCTTTTATTGGATATTTTAACAAATACCAAACATTCGGTTAGTAAAGTTGTGGTTGCTTCATCCAGGGCGATTTATGGTGAAGGAAAGTATAAAAGCAGGGAGTTGGGCGTGGTGTACCCAAACCAACGTGAAATTGAGGATTTACAAAAAGGGGACTTTGAGGTTAAATATAAAGATTGCATTACTCCGCTAGTGTCGGTACCAACCGATGAGGATGCTAAAGTACACCCTTCTTCGGTTTATGGCATTACCAAGCAAAACCAGGAGCAAATGGTAATGACTGTTTGCCCGGCTATTGATATTGCTCCTGTTGCCTTGCGTTATCAAAACGTTTATGGCCCGGGGCAGTCACTTTCAAATCCGTATACGGGTATACTGTCTATTTTTTCTTCATTAATAAAAAACAACAAAGAGATCAACATCTTTGAAGATGGTAATGAAACGCGTGATTTTGTTTTTATAGACGATGTGGTGAACGCCACTACGTTAGCAATTGAAAGTGAAGCCGCAAATAACGAGGTATTTAACGTGGGCACAGGCGTGGCAACAGATATAATAACGGTGGCAAAGGAATTAATGAAAAATTATGGTAAAGTAGTGCCTTATAAAGTTTCCGGAAATTACCGGATCGGAGACATAAGACATAACCGGGCAGATATCAGCAAAATAAGGCAGCTGTTAGGATTTCAACCTTCAATAAGCTTTGCTGAAGGAATCAGGAAATTTTGTTACTGGGTAAACACCCAAAAAATGAGGGCAGACAAATATTCGCAGTCTTTGAAAGAGATGAAGGATAAAGGTCTGTTTAAATAATTTATATAATGAAGTCTGTCTTATTTATTGCACCTGCATTTTTTGAATATGAGATTTCAATTAAAGACGCCATACAGCAAAATGGATATGATGTAGATTACTTTGATGAAAGAACATCCAATAATTCGTTTTTAAAAGCCATCTTCCGTGTAAAAAAAGACTTTCTTGAACGCTGGATCAACCGGTATTACAGTATTATTTTAAAAACCATCAGCAATAAAAAATATAATTATTTCCTGTTAATTAAAGGTGAGGTTATACCCAAATGGTTTGTTATTGAGTTTAAGCGACTTAATCCCGAATCTAAGTTGATTTATTATACCTATGACTCGATTTACCTTAATAACAAAAACCCCGAAAGTTTTTTAAAATATTTCGATAGCTGTTACAGTTTTGATTTTAAAGATGTGATGCATAACCCCGATGTTTTTAAATTAAAACATCTTTTTTATACAAAAGACTTTATCGCTAAAGACCAACCGGATAAAAAGTATACGATTTCCTTTGTCGGAACATTGCATTCCAACAGATACGCTCAAGTCAAAAAGCTCTTTAGCTACTTTGATAAAACCTTAGTTTTTTTTTATTCACCGGCCAAATGGTTTTTTCTCTTTGAAAAGCTATTTAAAAAAAGCCATAGAAGCGTTAAATGGTCGGATGTTAGCTTCAACAAATTAAATATACGGCAGGTAGCAAATATTTTTAAATCATCAAATAGCGTACTTGATATTCAAAGATCCGGACAAACAGGTTTAACAATGCGAACATTTGAAGTATTGGCAGCGGGCGCTTTGCTTATCACAACAAATGATTATATAAAAGAGGCAGGTTTTTACAATCCATTGTTTATTGTGGTTTTAGATGAATTAGATTGGGAAGAAAAAATAGATGAAATCCGGGAAAAGATTAATGCTTTAAAAACCAGCAAGAAATCACTTTTTACCGAATCTGATGAGTTTTACATCAGTAATTGGGTTAAGGAGTTTTTTATTTAAATGAAATACGGCTGAAAAACCGGATCCAGGATACAACACTGATTTTTACTTGTTTAAAAGCACCGTGAACCGGGGTGCATTTCTTTCTTCTTAACCGCTGGGTAAACATCCGGCAAACAAAAGAAGCTGCCCTTTTGAGGCAGCTTCTTTTGTTTGCGGTGTTGTGTTAACTCTTAGTATAAACTAAATTCAACACGACGGTTTATCTGGCGTCCTTTTGCAGTTTTGTTACTAGCAATCGGATGCGCTTTACCATAACCTTCTGCCTGTATTTTACCCGGATCAACACCTTGGGTTGACAGGTATGTTTTAACAGCTTCAGCACGGTCACTTGATAATTTCAGGTTTGCTGCAACCGAACCTACGTTATCAGTATAACCGGTCAATTTTAAGCTAAAGCCTTTGGCAACCATTAATTGGGCCAATTTGTTTAAGCTTTCATTTGAATGCTGACGTATGGTAGCTTTTCCAAAATCAAATTCAAGATTTCTGACAGCTTCTCTAACAACTTTTTTATCTTCCTCAGTTACATAAACTTTTACATCTGGCTTATTAGCCGGAAGCGGGCATCCTGAACCGTCAACTTTTGTTCCTGCCGGTGTATTAGGGCATTTATCAAATAAATCCGGAACACCATCGCCATCACTGTCTGTAGTAAATTTAGCAAGGGTGGCATTTGTAGTATTCAGATCATTTCTCAACCGGTCATTTTGTGCTTTCTCGGCATCAATTTGAGCTTGCTGAGCTTCTATCCTTCTTTGATTCATTTCATATTCGGTCATATATTCGGTACGCATTGATGATACCGGGTTATGCGCAGCTAACTGTGGTTTTGAGCGGCCCCCTAAAGCAAACTCTAAACCAATATGGCCATAAGAAAATTTATCATTGTTTGATCCGTAATGGTATCCGTCAACATTGTCTGCAAAAACAAAGTTTACCTGGTAACCTAAATCAAGGTTTATTCCTTTCGCAACATTAAATTTAACACCTAGTCCTACTGGTACAAAAAATTCATTTATCACTCCGTTGTTATCTGTTCTGAAATTGGTTGTTACGCCGGCTGCGTTGGTTATTGTCGGCCTGTAACTCATGGTACCACCACCGGCGGTAAGGTATGGCTGTATTGCGCTTTTGTTAGCTCTCCAGCTAATGTCTCCAAGCGTAAAGTTCGCGCTCAAACTTGCCGCGTAACGCAATTTGGTACTATAAGCGCTGTAATAATGACCGAATTGATCAACCTGGCTGATTTCACCGGCAATTTTCCCGGCAAGGAAATCGGCCTGGATTCCAAATGCTGGCGTTATCTGGTCTTTAATATAGGCTCCGTAACCTAATTCTGATTTAGGCTTTGTAAAGTCCTGTTGTCTGTTTGACCCAAAAATAGTGAAGGGAGTTAAAATACCAGTATTTACTCCTATTGACCATGTACGGTAAGATGCAACACTTGAAAATGGTTTCACATAATCTGCCGGCATCGCACTCGAGTCAGCTGTTTGAGCCATTAATTTGCCCCCAACTAAAATACCTGTTATAAGCAGGGAAGCTTTTTTAAAATTTGATTTCATACTATTACTTTTTAGGTTCATGTTTTATCATTTGAAAACACAAAGCCCTATTGACAACATTAATGCCATATAACATTTTATACCTTTTAAATAAGCTAACAACATCTGTTATAAATAGAAAAGCAGTAATTTACTGTACACTATTTAATTGATTGACAGTTAGTAATAAGGAATTTAAGATGTTAATAAAGAAATGGTATCCGTTGAAGAGATTTTGGGGTACCTTAAAGGTAATTTTAAATTAATGTTAATTGAATTTAAAAAAGTACAGTTATGTATGCTAATGGTTAATAATAGGGTTTAATTTATACTTATTTTTAATAATTAAAACGATATTATTGATTTGCAGCACTGATAATCAATTGATAGTCGAAAGTGCAGGTATAAAAGTGTAATAATCTTCTGCAAGTAAACAGGATAAGGATGACATATAGCCTGCAGCCAAAAAGGTTTCAAAAAGCACAGGTAATTAAAATGCTTCTTCTTGAAAGACGCGATTGGAAATTAAGGGTTTTAATGTCTCCGGTACTAATTTTCGGGATGCACAAATACCTGCCAGTTAATTTTGGCACCCGCTTTGGCTAAAGTAGCTGCTACTGAACAGTATTTATCAATAGATAATTCAACTGCTTTTTTGGCTTTATCTTCGTCAATTGATCCATATAAATGAAATTCAATATCTACGCCGTTCCATAAAGATGGCTCTTTACCTTTTTCACGTTCGCCGTTAACAACCATTTTGTAATCCTTTACTTCCTGTCTTTGCTTTTTGAGGATGGTTATAACATCGATAGCCGAACACCCGGCAACTCCCATTAATAACATTTGCATTGGCCGCACCCCGTAATTCTGACCACCGCTTTCAGGGCTGCTATCCATTTTTACGATATGACCATTTTCATCAGTGGCTTCAAAGCCAAATTCGCCCTTTACGCGCGATAGTTCTATTTTAGGCATAGTGAATGTAACGAGTTGGCTAAGTTACTACATTTCAATATTGAATGTTCACCCTGTTTAATAAATATGTAACTTGGACGTAATATTTGAACCTTGTTTATGAAACTTTTATTCTTTGCCGCAGTATTTACTTTTTTTAGCCCAGCGTGTTTTGGTCAAAAGAGCCTGCTGTCTTACGATGATATAAAATATTTATTACATAATAACCTAAACCAGGCAGATACTTTTTTAACAGCCAAGGGTTATGTTATTTCGAAAAAGGATATTAACAATAAAAATCGTAAATATACATTAACGCTGCCGGGCAATACTTATAATAACATTGCGGTCAGGTTAGACGGTAAGAGACTTTTTATTGAAATTGAAACTGATGAGCCGGATCAATACAACCTTATCCGGGAGTCAATTTCGCAATACCTTGATAAAAATACCGTGGCTGATGGTATTCAATCGTATACGGTGAAAGATTTAGGGAATATTTATATATCTGTTAATGATACTGCTCCGTACAATCCCTTAAGAAGGGACTATGATATAAACATTGTACCTGATAAGCATATAACTGCCTATAATTAGCGGGCAATTACACCCGGTCCTTTACAGGGATTACCAATTTTAGCCCCGACCATATTTCATCAACGGCACATACCTTTATATCAACCAGGCCGGTTTTTATAGCGTAATTTCTGATAGTATCTTCGGTGATGTCTGTAATGATCTGTGATGCCTTTTTTGGCCACGATACCCATATCATACCGTTCGGCTTGATCTGGTTTTTTAATTCGGGCAATAACAAAATATACTCTTCTTCCTGTTTGGTAAAAAAATGAATAAAGTCCTTTTTTATTGTTGTGTCTGAATTAATATCGAGGTTTGCGGGCAAATCCGTAAAAAGACTAAAATAATAATCAGGAGCATTCACCAGCTTTATATTAAAACCAGGTTTAATTCCCAGCTTTTTAGCTAGTGGGGTACCGGAGTACCCGGCTGGTCCTGTTGTTATTTTGTCTCCCGGTGTCATTGTCATTCAGTAAATTTGTTTTAAATGATGTTTTAAGTGTTGCACATAATCCTGCGCTAACCATTCAACGGTATGTAACTCCAAGGTTGTTTTGCTGGTGTCACATCTGGCCAGCAGCCTATCAGCTGGATAACTTGTTAATACACGAATTATCTGACGGTTAAGTATTCGCCACAGAGATAACAATTCATCAATATCAGCTTCCTGATACCGGTTAGTGGCTACCCACTTAACCTGGTCATATACCAGCTTAAAATTTTCTTCATAGGTACACCTAACAAAACGCTGAAGATTTATCTGGGCGCTGTCAATTAAATGGCCTATTATTTCTTTTTTCGACCATCTTTCCACTGCCAGCTTGTAATCCCAATTAATTGACTTAGGATTAGTTTTTAAAACATCATCAATTACCTCGTTTAACTGCTGTATAGTAATATTCATTTTTTTTTAATTATTTTAAAGATGGTTATTCCCCTATTATTATCAAAAAACTTTATCTTCAAAGCCTGAATAAAATTGCATGGCCCTTAATTATATTTGGATAGCTTTTTTCTTAATTGCCTTTTTTATAGCGCTTATAAGACTGATATTTTTTGGTGATACCGAGATCTTTATGCACCTGGTTTCCGGGATGTTTAGTTCTTCCAAGGCATCAGTAATGGACATTGCTTTGCCATTAGCCGGTAACATGGCCTTATGGTTGGGTATCATGAATATTGGTGAAAAAGCAGGCGCAATAAATTTCTTATCGCGTATTGTAGGTCCCTTCTTCAGCCGTCTGTTCCCGGGAGTACCTAAAAATCATCCTGCTTCCGGGCAAATATTGATGAATTACTCTGCCTGTTTCCTTGGGCTTGATAATGCTGCAACGCCACTTGGCTTAAAAGCAATGGCAAGCTTACAAGAGCTAAATCCTGATAAAGAAACAGCTTCAGATGCCCAAATTATGTACCTGGTATTGCTTACTTCAGGCTTACAATTGTTACCTGTTACCATTATCGCGCAGCGTGCTATCCTGCATGCCAAAGACCCAACTGATATTTTTATCCCTTGCATTATAGCTACCTATGTAGCTGCTTTAGCAGGGATTATTGCTGTTTCAATAAAACAAAGAATAAATCTTTTTGATAGGGTTATCGTTAGCTGGCTTGGAGGCATCACAATATTTATTATTTTATTAGTATGGTATTTTAATAACTATTTAACCAAGGAACAAATAAGCGCGGTATCCAAAGTTGCCAGTAATTTAATGCTGTTTACTATTCCTATAATATTTATTTCCGGTGCACTTTATAAAAAAATAAATGTTTTTGAAGTTTTTATTGAGGGGGCAAAGCAGGGTTTTGAAACATCCATAAAGATAATTCCATACCTGGTAGCTATGTTGGTAGGTATTAGCGTTTTTCGCTCGTGCGGCGCACTTGATTATATGAATGACGGTGTAAGGTGGATTTGCGTACATCTCAATCTTGACACCCGGTTTGTGGACGCTATGCCAGTTGCTTATATGAAACCTCTTAGCGGATCAGGCTCAAAAGCAATGATGATTAATGTTATGACGACCTATAAGCCTGATAGTTTTGCCGGACGTTTGGGTTGTATATTTAACGGTTCGGCTGATACTACTTTTTATATTGTAGCTTTATACTTTGGATCAGTAGGAATAAAAAGATCCAGGTATGCAATACCATTTGGGTTATTCGCAGATCTGGCAGGCATTATTACAGCTATTTTTGTTGCCTATCTATTTTTTGGTTGAGCTGTCAAAAGCGGGCGTTTACTTAATAATTATTTCTGGTTAAAAAGCTGCATTGGGTACGCAACCACAAACTTTCTCTAACGTATAAGCTCCCAAATACGCTGTTACCGCCAGGAAAAAATGATAAAAAAAGATTACATAGCAGAAAAAGAGAATAAAAACAAGTCTACTCAAAACGGAATCCTTGTTCTGGTTATTTTTATTCTACTGTTTTTTATAGTTATTTTTAGGATAGCTGTGCGCTCTGATTTAAGTAATACTTATTTTAACGAAGCGCCGACAGGAAAGGACGCTTTTGTAATAGCTAAAGACTACATAAGGCCAACCTTAGATACAAAAGATGTCAGGTTTTCTGACGATTTTCAGTATACAAAGCAACCAGATTCGGTATTCTTGATGAAATCATATTTTGAAGAAAAAGGACGCAACGCCGAAAAAGTCGACACTCATTTTGTTATTACTCTTAAATATAAAGGCGGGGCAAACTTAAACGATCACAGCTGGGCAGTTATAAGTTTCCAGGAGCAATAAAAAAGCAGGCCCGATTTACTCTAGCCTGCTTTAATCACTCTAAAACAATCACCTCTAAATTAGAAGTATCTTTAATATTTCGCTCAGATAAATTGACTAACTAAATATTATAATCAAATATATTGATTATCTTTTTGGGTTTTGATAACAGGTTTTTCTTTTTTACTGATAGGTGACAGTTTAACTAATTAAGCAACAGATCAGTTGATCAATCCCTTAATGAATATATCCGTTAATAACAGGCGTTTTGCACGGATTTCGTCAAGGTCTTCTTTATTGTGGAACATTACTTTCCTATTTGAAGAACTGCTAACCCTCACCCCCTGTAATGCATCCAGCAGCAAGCTTACTATTTCGCCCGGATTGTTAACAGCCTTTAACTTTCCTTTGCCTGCTTCAACATTTATAGCATCCACTAACAGATCAATCTCCGACTGTCGCACATGATCAACAATTTCCCAAATCATATCTGGAAGGTTTTGTTCATTTAACCTGAAGAAGTCAAAGAAATTATAATTGTTCACAAGAAAATCATGCTGCGTATTAATTTGAAATTCAAAAACTTCTTTTAAGCCGTTAAACGTATTCGCTTTACTTTTTAAAATGTTTAAATACTCATTTGCCACTTTACGCATTACAGCCACATAAAGCTGACTTTTATCAGGAAAATAATAATACAGCAGGGCTTTTGATAACGAAAGGTCGCCGGCAATTTCATTCATCGTTGTTTTGGAGTAACCAAAATGCAAAAACCTTTGATGAGCGGCGTCTAAAATTTTTTCTTTTTTTATATCCTGATCGGTTACAGTAATCATCTATTTAAATAGTTATATAATGACAATTGTAAAAAGGCAGTTATTCTCCTGACTTTTTTAACAAATCTATCAATTTTTCTAAACATATAATTTCCGTCAACTGGCTTAGGCTAATTGATTCAGGCCAATCCCGGCCCCTATTACCAAACCATCTTCTATTGCGCCAACAAATGAGTCAAATACTTTTAATTTATTTACTGTCCTTTTGCGTAAAAAATAACTGCCAAACGTAGCCCCTAAGGCTGCTGTGGCACCTAAAGCCGCTCCTGCTAACGCATTTTTACCCTTGGCTTTATAAATACTTGCGCCTGCTAACGATCCTGAAAGACACCGGGCAATCAAACTAACCGGCTTAATCCGCTTTGGTGTGAAGGGTAGTTTATCAGCTATCAATTCTGCAACCGCAAATATTTTCATTGTAACAGCAATGTTATCCGACTGCATAAAATCAAGTGATGATTTTGCCAGGTGACCTGAATTATGATGGCTTAATATATGGCTTGCCACAGCCGGGGCCGACGTAGTACGCATACCAGCCAGTACACCCAGCCCAACAACCTGCCAAAATGGTTTCGATATTTTCAATTGCATAAAAATTTATTAGTTGCCTTTTATCAGTTTTTCTTTTTCTTTAAAGGTGATCCATGAATCGGGAATCTCCGGTTTAAGCGGGAAGCCGTAGGTAGGGTTACCTTCCAAGCGGATGTCATTTGCATCGAAATGCTTAATTTCTCCTTTTGCCAACCGGACTATCCAGCATGAGTTCACACTCATGCCATAGTCTATAATAAAATAGGCCAAACCGGGCCCAAGCGGAGTATACACCACAATTTGTGG